>NZ_JAIUJZ010000092.1:0-18690 GCF_020176775.1 Saccharopolyspora sp. 6M | reverse complement strand
CGGGGGGGGCTGGGGGTCCTGGGTGGGGCCTGCGGGGGGGGGGGGGGGGGGGGGGGGGCGGGGCGGCCGGGGGGGGGGGGGGGGGGCCCCCCCCCCCCGCACCGGATCACGTGTACCAGGTCGGTTCCGGGATCTCGCCGAGCAGCGCGTAGCGGCCCACCTCGACCCGCTTGTACGCGATCGGGTCGTGCAGCGTGTGGGTGCGCAGGTTGCGCCAGAAGATGTCCAGGCCCGCGGAGTTCGAGGTCGCCCGCGCCCCGGTCACCTCGTAGATCCGGGTGGCGATCTCCAGCCCGGTCTGCACGATCCGCTCCTTGGCGGCGGCGATGAGCACGGCGGCCTGCCCGCGCTGCGCGGCGGTCACCGAGTCCCGTTCGGCGTGCAGCAACCCGTCGATGCGCTGCCCGGCGCGGTCCACGAGCGCCTCCGCGGCCCACAGCTTCGCCTGCAGATCGCCGTAGGTGTCGAGGACGTAGAACTCCTCGGTGGCGCTGTCCTTGTCGTCCCCGCCGTAGGGCCACGGCCGGGTCTTCTCCCGGGTGTAGGCGGTCGCGGCGTCCAGGGCGCCCTGCGCGATGCCGAGGTAGAAGTTGGTGAACACCAGCTGGATGGTGGGCGTGTTCAGCGTGTTGTAGACCAGCGGCTGGAACCGCTTGTCCACGTAGCCCGCCGCCGACTCCCACGGCACCCGCACGCCGCGGATCTCGACGCTGCCGGATTCGGTGAGCCGCTGACCGAGGTTGTCCCAGTCGTCGCCGTAGACGATGGCCTCCTGGTCGGAGGGCACGATGGCGAAGATGTGGTCGTCGGTGCCGTCGAGGACGCCCTCCAGCACGGTGAGGTCGGAGACCTTGCTGCCGGTGGAGAAGGACTTCCGCCCGGTGTAGACGATCTCGTCGCCCTCGTCGGTGATGACCACGTCGGAGTCGCGCGGGTTCACCGCCCCGCCGAAGAACAGGTCGTTCTCGGTGTAGAGCTGCTCGACGGCGTCGATCTGCGCGTCGGTGCCGACCAGCCGCACCGCCCACGCCCACAGGTAGTGGTAGCCGAGCAGCTGGCCGATGGACCCGTCGCCCTTGGCGACCTCGCGGATTACCCGGTAGGCGGTGTCCCAGCGCTGACCGCCCCCGCCGTGCTCGACGGGCCCGAGCAGCCGGACCAGGCCGGATTCCTTGAGCAGCCGGACTTCGGCGTGCGGGGTGGCGCCGGCGCGGTCGCGCTCGACGGCGTCGACGGCCAGCAGCGCGGCCACGTCGCGGGCGCGTTCGAGCCAGCCCTCGGGGGTGTCGGGTCGTCGTTCCCAGCGGGTGGTGGTCGGTTCGGTGGTGCTCACAGCGGTTCTCCTCGGGTTGCGGTGGTGCGGGTGGTCACCGGGTGGCGCCGATGGGGTCGCCGGTGCGGTCGAGGTCCGCTTCGAGTTCGCGGACGATGGGCAGCACGTGGGTGCCGAAGTGCTCGACGTCTTCGAGGTAGTGCAGGAATCCGAGCAGGATCAGGTCCGCGCCGCGCTTCTTGTACTCGATGATGCGGTGCGCGATCTGCTCCGGAGTGCCGATGAGGCCGGTGCGGAAGCCGTCGTTGTACTGGACGAGGTCGGCGAATTCGGAGTCCGCCCACATGCCCTTGCCGTCCGATGTGGACTTCCCGGCCTGCTGCACGGACTTGCGGAACCCTTCGACGGCGTCCACATCGGCCTTGTCCACGATCTCCTTGAGCACGGCCTTCGCCTCGGCCTCGGTGTCGCGGGCGATGTGGAAGCCGTTGAGGCCGAAGCGGACGGTGCGGCCGTGGGCGGCGGCCTGGGCGCGGACGTCGGCGACCTGCTCGCTGAACCCGTCGAAGTCCTTGCCGTTGCTGAAGTACCAGTCCGACACCCGCCCGGCGAGGGTGCGCGCCGCGGACGAGTTGCCGCCCTGGAAGATCTCCGGGTGCGGGCGCCCGGGCACCTCGAACGGTTGCGGGCGCAGGCTGAAGTCGCGGATGCGGTAGAAGTCGCCGGCCAGCTCGAAGTTCGGCTGCGTCCACAGCCCGCGCAGCACGCGGATGAACTCCTCGGTGCGCCGGTAGCGCTCGTCGTGCTCCAGCCAGGGTTCGCCGAGGCCGGTGAACTCCTCCTTGAACCAGCCGCTGACGATGTTCACCGCGAACCGGCCCTGGGACAGGATGTCGGCGGTGATGCCGAACTTCGCGAGGATCGCCGGGTGCCACAGGCCGGGGTGGGCGGCGACGATGAGCTTGAGCCGCTCGGTGGCCAGCAGCAGGCCGAGGCTGAACGCGGCCGGGTCGTGCTGCTGCGCGGCGCCGTAGCTGGAGGCGTAGCGGACCTGGCTGAGCGCGTACTCGAACCCGCTGCGCTCGGCGAGCACCGCGAGTTCCTTGTTGTACTCGAACCCGAAATCGGTGCGCTGTTCGATGGTGCTGGTGACCAGGCCGCCGCTGACGTTGGGCACCCAGTAGGCGAACTTCAGCGGCGCGGCGGGGATGTCGGTGGACACGGTCGTCTCCCGTGGACAGGTCGTGCCGGGGGGGGGGGCCCCCCGCGCCCCCCCCCCCCCCGGCCGCGGGGGGGGGGGGGGCGGCGGGGGGGGCGCCCCCGCCGGGGGGGCGCGGGGGGGGGGCCCCGGGGGGCCCCCCCCCCCCCCCGGGTGCGGGGGAAGGTGCCGGTGGCCGCGGTGCGGCGCGAACCGGGTGCGCGGTGGGCGCGACCGGGTCGATCACCGGGAGGAGTACTGATGCCGCCGGAGTCGCGGCGAGGACATCAGGTCAGCGACGACAACCCTGCGCACCTACGCGGACGAAGTCCACGTGGCGGCGGCGGGTCAGGCTGGTCGCGATGAGCACGGGATCATCGTGACCGCATCGGCTGAACGGTGTCAACGGAACGCGGCCACCGTTCCACCAGCCGGGCATCGTCCACAGTGGATGATCGTAACCGGATCGGGCGCCCATGCGGATCTCCGCGCGGCGGAGCGGGACTCCGCGAGCGCCGCGCGGTAACGTGATCGGTTCGACCGCGCGGCGCCCGACGCCGGGGCAGGAAGGGGATCCAGCCATGGCCAAGTTCACCTGGCACACCCGCGCCGTGCCCGGAGGCCTACCGGTCCGCCAGGTCTACGGGTTCCTGTTCGCCCCGGACGGGCGCGTGCTGATCAGGGTGGACGGCGCGAAGCACTCGTTGCCCGGCGGGCGACCGGAGCCCGGCGAGTCCGCCTACGTGGACATCCTGCGGCGCGAGACCTACGAGGAGGTCACGCTCGACATCGCCGAGCCGCACTACCTCGGCTACCAGTGCGTCGACGACGGGCACTCGCCGTACGCGCAGGTGCGGATGGTCGCCGAGATCAGCCGGGTGCACCCGCCGGAACCGGACCCGGACAACGGGCGCACCTACCTGCGGTTGCTGGTGCACCCGGGCAAGGCGGGCGACCTGCTCAACTGGGGCGAGACGGGCCACCAGCAGGCCGCGGCCGCGGCGAACGCCGCGATCGCCGTGCTCGGCCTCCCGCACCAGGGCCTGCCGGACAGCGGTTACCTCTGACCCGCGGGCGTCCCGCGCGGTCCAGCCGGTGCTCGGCCCGGTGCGGACCCGGCCGCGGCGCCTCGACCGGCGGCGTCGGCCGCCCGGCCACCGCCACCGCGACCGCCACCACCGGGACCAGCGCTCCCGCCGCGATCGCCACCCAGGACGTCGCGGTCCCCAGCGGGCGCTCCAGCGCCACCAGGCCGACGAGCACGGCGGGGAACCCGGCGCCGAGGTAGCACGCGAGGTACAGCGCCCCGGTGATCGCCCCGCGCTCCCGCCGCGACACGACCTCCTCGACGGCGGCCGTCGCCCCGCCGTAGGCCAGCCCGTGCCCGGCTCCCGCGACGACCGCCGCCGCCAGCACCACCGGCAGCGAGGCGCCCGCCGACGCCGCCAGCAGCACCAGGCTCGCCAGCAATCCGCCGAGCCCGCCGAGCTGCGCGCGCCGAGGGCCGAGTCCGATGACGAACGGTTGCGTCAGCGCGGAGCAGACCAGCACCGCCCCGAGCACGCAGCCGGTGGTGGTCAGGTCGGCCCGCGCCGTGCGTTCCAGCAGCGCCGGGACGATCGCCAGGAACAGCCCGGCCACCGTCCAGGCCAGGAACCCGGTGCCCGCGGCCGCGGTGAACGACCAGCGCGTCCCGCGCGGGATCCGCGGGCGTTCCGGCCGCCACCGCCGCAGCGGTGCGGCGGGCGCGGGCAGCCGGGACAGGCGGCGCCATCCGACGCCCAGCAGCACCAGGTGCAGCAGGTACGGCAGGACTTGCGGCAGCGGCAGGTGCTGGGCCAGCGCACCCGCGGCGACCGGACCGGCCGCGGTGCCGAGCAGGAACGCCGTGCCCGCCAGCACCGCGGCGCGCCGCCTGCTCGCCGAGCGCGGGTCGTCGCAGATCAACGCGGTCGCCGCCGGGGTCACCGCGCCCAGCGCGAGCCCCTGCGCGGCCCGACCGGCCAGCAGCCAGCCGGTGCCCGCGGCGAACGCGAAGCACACCGACCCGGCAGCGGCCAGCAGCACCGCCGTCCGCAGCACCACGCGCGTCCCCAGCGCATCCGACGCAGGACCGAACAGCAGCAGCGCCGGCGCACTGACCAGCGCGAACACCGCGTAGATCAGCGTCATGCCGAGGTCGCTGATGCCGAACGACCCCTGGTAGCCCGGGTAGAGCGGGCTCGGCAGGTACGCGCCCGCGGTGAGCACCACCAGCAGGTAGGTCCCGGTGCGCACCGCGCGCACCCGGTCGACGAACTCCTTCCCCGAGCCGGTCTGGAGCGCAGGAGGAGGCGAGGGCTTCAAGGGCAGCACGTCCACAGGTTGCCGCCCGATGCCGGCGAAGTGAATCAAACGTTCTCGCGGTGAACCGTGCAAAATATTCGCATGATCGATCCCAAGCTGACGGTGCTGCAGCTGGTCGCGCACCACGGCACCGTCACCGCCGCCGCAGCGGCGCTGCACTACACCCCGTCGACGGTCTCCTACCAGCTGCGCCAGCTCGCCGAGGAGCTCGGCGTCGAGCTGCTCGCCCAGTCCGGCCGCGGCATCCGGCTCACCCCCGCGGCCCGGACCGTGCTGCACCACGCGGAACTGCTGCAGGTGCAGGCCGAGCACGCCCGCGCCGAACTCGCCGCGCTGGCCGGAGAACCGGCGGGCCCGTTCACCCTGTGCGGGTTCTCCACCGCCGCGACCCACCTGCTGCCCGCCGCCGCCGCGATGCTCCGGGAGCGCTTCCCGCGGGTGCGCGTGCGGCTGGTCGAGGCCGAACCGGACCGCTGCTTCGACCTGCTGCTGGCGGGGGACGCGGACGTCGCTCTGGTCATCAACACCGCGGACACCCCGCCGCTGGGGGACGCGCGCTTCGAGCAGCACCCGCTGCTGGACGACCCGCTGGACCTGGTGGTGCCGAGCGATCACCGGCTCGCCGGGCGGAAGTCCGCGACGCTCACCGAAGCCGCCGACGAGCAGTGGATCATCGGGCACCCCGGCGGCACCTACCACGACCTGATGCGCGCCGCGTGCATGGCGGCCGGGTTCAGCCCGAACATCGCGCACCACGCCGACGAGTGGGACACCGGGACGGCGCTGGTCGCGCACGGCTTCGGCATCATCCTGGTGCCGCGGCTGGCGCGGTTGCACGACGACTGGCCGGTGGTGCGGATTCCGCTGCGCGGCGAACCGGCCCCGGCCCGGCGCATCCTCGCCGCCACCCGGGCGGCCCCCGGGCCCCCCCCCCCCCCCCCCCCCCCCCCCCCCCCGGGGGGGGGGCCCCCCCCCCCGGCCCCCCCCCCCGGCCCCCCCCCCGGCCCCGCTCACCCGGGTCGATCGCACCGCTCCGGCCGCCGGGCCGGGGAGTGAACGGACCGTTCGCCTCATCTCGTTGGTCGAACGGTCCGTTCAGCACTGCGCCGGGCGGTGCTTGACCGCGTCGCCGCGGCGGCACTAGTGTTCGCGCAAAGAACACATGTTCACTATGCGCACGATCGGAGCGGATCGGTGGCACGCATCCTCGCCTTGGACGAGGCGATCGACGAGTTGGTCGCCGACGGCGACGTGATCGCACTCGAAGGCTTCACCCACCTCATCCCGGTCGCCGCCGGGCACGAGATCATCCGGCAGCGCAAGCGCGACCTGGTGCTGTGCCGGATGACGCCGGACATCGTCTACGACCAGCTCATCGGCGCCGGGTGCGCGCGCAAGCTGGTGTTCTCCTGGGGCGGCAACCCCGGAGTCGGTTCGCTGCACCGGTTCCGGGACGCCGTGCAGCACTCCTGGCCGGTGCCGCTGGAGATCGAGGAGCACAGCCACGCGGGCATGGCCAACCGCTACGCCGCGGGCGCCTCCGGACTGCCGTTCGCGATCCTGCGCGGCTACACCGGCACCGACCTGCCCGCGCACACCGACTCCATCAAGACCGTCACCTGCCCGTTCACCGGCGAGGAGCTGGCCGCGGTGCCCGCGCTGAACCCGGACGTCGGCATCGTGCACGCGCAGCAGGCCGACCGGCAGGGCAACGTGCAGCTGTGGGGCATCACCGGCGTGCAGAAGGAGACCGTGCTCGCCGCGAAGCGCTCCCTGGTGACCGTCGAGGAGGTCGTCGACGAGCTCACCCCGCGGCCCGGCGCCGTGGTGCTGCCGAAGTGGGCCGTCACCGCCGTCGCCGAGGTCCCCGGCGGCGCCCACCCCTCCTACGCGCAGGGCTACTCGGAGCGGGACAACGACCACTACCGGCGCTGGGACGCGATCTCCCGCGACCGCGCCGAATTCGAGGCGTGGCTGGACCGCGAGGGCCTGGCCGAGAGGAGCGCGCGATGACGTTCACCGCCGACGAGATGATGAGCGTCGCGGCCGCGCGCTCGCTGACCGACGGTGCCGCCTGCTTCGTCGGCATCGGGCTGCCCAGCACCGCCGCGAACCTAGCCCGCCGCACGCACGCCCCCGACCTGGTGCTGATCTACGAATCGGGCACGCTCGGCGCGAAACCGGACCGGCTGCCGCTGTCCATCGGCGACGGGGTGCTCGCCGACACGGCCGACTCGGTGGTGAGCGTGCCGGAGATCTTCAACTACTGGTTGCAGCCGGGCCGCATCGACTTCGGGTTCCTCGGCGGCGCGCAGATCGACCGGTTCGGCAACATCAACTCGACCGTGATCGGGGACGACTACGCGGACCCGAAGGTGCGGCTGCCCGGCGCGGGCGGTGCCCCGGAGATCGCCGCCTCCTGCAAGGAGGTGCTGGTGGTGATGCGCCAGAGCACCCGCAGCTTCGTGGAGACCGTCGACTTCATCAGCTCCGTCGGCTACGGCCGCGGCCCGGGCGACCGGGAGCGGCTGGGGCTGCGCGGGCGCGGACCGGTGAAGGTGATCACCGACCTGGGCGTGCTCGAACCCGATCCGCGGACCTGCGAGCTCACCCTCACCCGGCTCAGCCCCGGCGTGTCCGTCGAGCAGGTGCGGGCCGCCACCGGCTGGGACCTCGCAGTCGCCGACCCGCCCACCGTGCAGGCACCCCCGACCGGCACCGAACTGCGGGTGCTGCGGGAACTCAAGGCCACGATCGGAGCAGAAGCATGAGCAACGGCGCTCACATCCTCGACGCGGTGCGCACGCCCTTCGGCCGCTACGGCAAGGGCCTCGCCGAGGTGCGCCCGGACGACCTGGCCGCGCACGTGGTGCGCACCCTCGTGGACCGCTCCCCCGGGCTGGATCCGGCGCGCATCGAGGACGTCGCGTTCGGCGACGCCAACGGCGCCGGGGAGGACAACCGCAACGTGGCGCGGATGGCGGCGCTGCTCGCGGGGCTGCCGACCGGCGTCGCGGGCGCCACCGTCAACCGGCTGTGCGGGTCCGGGCTGGAAGCCGCCATCGGCGCCAGCCGTGCCGTGGAGACCGGCGACCACGAGCTCACCATCGCCGGCGGCGTCGAATCGATGAGCCGCGCGCCGTGGGTTCTGCAGAAGCCCGAGGGCGGTTTCCCGCGCGGGCACGAGACGCTGCACTCGACCACGCTCGGCTGGCGGATGACGAACCCGGAGATGCCGGAGCGCTGGACCATCGGGCTCGGCGACTCCGCCGAACTGCTCGCCGACCGCTACGGCATCGGCCGCGAGGCCCAGGACGAGTTCGCGGTGCGCAGCCACCGCCGCGCCGCCGCCGCGTGGGAGGCCGGGGCGTTCGACCGCGAAGTGGTCACCGTGCCGGGCACCGAGCTGACCGCGGACGAGGGCGTGCGGGCGGACAGCTCGGTGGCGAAGCTCGCGAAGCTCAAGCCCGCGTTCCGCGAGGGCGGCACCGTCACCGCGGGCAACTCCTCCCCGCTCAACGACGGCGCCGCCGCGCTGCTCATCGGCTCCGAAGCGGTCGCCGCCGACCTGGGCGTCACCCCGCTGGCCCGGATCGCCGGGCGCGGCGTCGCCGGGGTGGATCCGGACGTCTTCGGCATCGGGCCGGTCGCGGCGGCGGAGACCGCGCTGCGCCGCGCGGGCATCGGCTGGGGCGACCTGACCGCGGTGGAGCTCAACGAGGCGTTCGCCGCGCAATCGCTGGCCTGCCTCGCCGAATGGCCGGACCTGGACCCGGAGATCGTGAACGTGCGGGGCGGCGCCATCGCCCTCGGCCACCCGCTGGGCGCGTCGGGCGCGCGCATCCTGGGAACCCTGGCGCACCAGCTGCGGGCCGCGGGTGGCGGCTGGGGGCTGGCGGCGATCTGCATCGGGGTCGGGCAGGGCCTGGCCGTGGTCCTGCAGGCGTGAAGGAGGAGCCGACGATGAGCATGCTGCTGCCGCACTACCCGCCCGACACCGCCTCGCACCCGCCGCTGGACAGCGCCGAGTACCGCTCCTCGGCGCTGCGGTACCCGAAGCAGCCGCTGCGGCTGCTGCCGCAGTACCTCACCGAGGTCACCGGCCCGCTGCTGGGCCACGACCGGGTGGGTGAGCACGACCACGACCTGACCGCCGGGCACGCGGGCGAACCGCTGGGCGAGCGGATCGTCGTCAGCGGCCGGGTCCTCGACTCCGGCGGGAAACCGGTGCCGCACACGCTGCTGGAGCTGTGGCAGGCGAACTCGGCGGGCCGCTACCTGCACTCCGGCGACCGGCACCCGGCACCGCTGGACCCGAACTTCACCGGCGTGGGGCGGGCGATGACGGACGCGGACGGCCACTACCGGTTCGTGACGATCAAGCCGGGCGCCTACCCGTGGCGCAACCACGACAACGCGTGGCGGCCGGCGCACCTGCACTTCTCGCTGTTCGGGCAGGCGTTCACCCAGCGGTTGATCACCCAGATGTACTTCCCGGGCGATCCGCTGTTCGGCCAGGACCCGATCTTCAACTCGGTGCGCGACCCGGCGGCGCGGGAACGCATGATCAGCCGGTTCGACCTGGCGAGCACCGTGCCGGAGTGGGCGCTGAGCTACAAGTTCGACATCGTGCTGCGCGGCGCGCACGCCACCCCGTTCGAGGACGACGAGGAGGACGACGACTGATGCCGGAGCAGGGTGAGCTCACCACGCCGTCGCAGACGGTCGGACCGTTCTACGCGCTGCCGGACGGGTTGCTGTGGCCGGACGGCCCCGAGGTCGTCGCGCCCGGCGCGCCCGGCGCGATCCTGTTGCGCGGGACCGTGTTCGACGGCGCGGGCGAGCCGGTGCCGGACGCGGTGCTGGAGATCTGGCAGGCCGACGAGCGGGGCCGGTTCGCCCACCACGCCGATCCGCGCGGCGCGGCGGGCTCGTTCCAGGGATTCGGGCGTTGCGGCACCGATCCGCGGGGCGATTTCTGGTTCCGCACGGTCAAACCCGGCCCGCTGCCGACGCCCGACGGGCGCACCGAAGCACCGCACCTGGACGTGACGGTGCTGGCGCGCGGCATGCTGCAGCGGCTGGTGACCCGGGTGTACTTCCCGGACGAGGCCGCCGCGAACGCCACCGACCCCGTGCTGTCCACCGTGGAGGAGGAACGCCGGGGCACGCTGGTCGCGGTCGCCGAACGGGACGGGCTGCGCTTCGACGTCCGCCTCCAGGGCGACGGCGAGACCGTCTTCTTCGAGCTCTGAGGCCGCGATGTTCACCCCGATGTTCAGCACGCCGGAGGCCGAACGGCGCACCGGCACGGCGGCGTGGGCGCAGGCGATGCTCGATTTCGAGGCGGCCCTGGTCCGCGCGCAGGCCCGCGCCGGGGTGGTCCCGCCGGACGCGGCCTCGCGGATCGCGGCGCACTGCCGGGCCGAGGAGTTCGACCTGGAGTCCATCGCGCGCCGCGCCGTCGGCTCGGCGACTCCGGTGATCGCGCTGGTCGCGGACCTGACCGCCTTGGTGGAACCCGCGGACCGCCCGCACGTGCACGTGGGCGCCACCAGCCAGGACGTGCTGGACACGGCCGCGATGCTGGTGGCCCGCCGCGCGCTGCGCGGGGTGCTCGCCGACCTGCGCGGCGCCGCCGACCGGTGCGCCGAGCTGGCGCGGGAGCACCGCGGGACGCTCATGATCGGGCGCTCGCTGCTGCAGCAGGCGCTGCCGACGACGTTCGGCCGCCGCTGCGCGAGCTGGCTGACCGCGCTGGACGAGTCCGCGGACGCGCTGGACCGGGTGGTCGCCGAGCGGCTCGCGGTGCAGCTGGGCGGCCCCGCCGGAACGCTCGGATCGCTCGGCGACCGGGGCACGGCCGTGCTCGGGCACCTCGCCGCCGAGCTGGGCCTGGCCGAACCGGTGCTGCCGTGGCACACCGACCGCACCCGCGTCGCCGAACTCGCGGGCGCGCTGGGCGCGGTGGCGGGCGCGCTCGGCAAGATCGCGCTGGACGTGGAGCTGCACGCGCAGACCGAGGTCGGCGAGCTCGCCGAGGGCAGCTCCGGCGGTTCCTCGGCGATGCCGCACAAGCAGAACCCGGCGGGTTCGGTGCTGATCACCGCTGCCGCGCACCGGGTGCCCGGCCTGGTGGCGACGCTGCTGGCGGCGATGCCGCAGCCGCACGAGCGCGCCGCCGGGACCTGGCAGGCCGAATGGGAACCGCTGACCGAACTGCTGCGCCTGGTCGCCGCCGCCTCCTCCGGCGCGGAGCGGCTGCTGGCCGGGCTGCGGGTGCGCACCGATCGGATGGCGGCGAACGTGGAGCTCACCGCCGGGCTGGTGATGGCCGAGAGCGCGTCCGCCGCGCTGCGCGGCGCGCTGGGCGGCACCGAGGCGCGGCAGCTGGTCGCCGAGCTGTGCGGGCGGATCGTCGAGCGCGGCGGCACGTTGCGCTCCGCGCTGCTCGCCGACGAGCGGGTGCGGGCGGTGCTGTCCGAACCGGAGGTCGTCGCGGCGACCGAGCCCGCCGACCACCTCGGATCGGCCGGGGCGTTCGTGGACCGCGCCCTGGCCCGGCACGACCTCGGAGGGAACCGATGATCCCGCACCACGACCTGACCGGACCGGACGGTGCCGAGGTGCTGGTGCTGTCCAATTCGCTGGGCACCGCCCTGGGGCTCTGGGACGGGCAGCTGCCGGTGCTCGCCGAGCACTTCCGGGTGCTGCGTTACGACCAGCGCGGGCACGGCGGCACCGCCGCACCACCCGGCCCGTACCGGCTCGGCGAGCTCGGCACGGACGTGCTGGAGCTGCTGGACCGGCTCGGCGTGGCCCGCGCGCACTTCGCGGGGGTGTCGCTGGGCGGCATGACCGGCATGTGGCTGGCCCAGCACGCGCCGGAGCGGATCGGGCGGCTCGCGCTGATCTGCACCTCCGCCGAGCTCACCCCGCGCCAGGCGTGGCGGGACCGCGCCGCGCAGGCCCGGCGGGAGGGCACCACGTCGATGGTCGCGAGCTCCCTGGAGCGCTGGTTCACACCCGCGTTCGCCGGCGGGGACGGGGTGGTGCCGTTCGCCGCCGCGCTCAGCGCCTGCGACGACGAGGGCTACGCGAGCTGCGCGGAGGCGATCGCCGAGCTGGACCTGGTGGACGGCCTGCCGCGGATCACCGCGCCGACGCTGGTGCTCGCCGGCCGCGAGGACCCGGCCACTCCCCCGCCGCACGCCGAACGCATCGCCGCCGCGGTGCCCGGTGCGCGCCTGGAGATCATCGACGACGCCTCGCACCTGGCCGTCGCGGAACGGCCGGACGCGGTGAACGCCCTGCTGCTGGACCACTTCACGAGGAGCGCGCGATGACCGACGACACGACCCGGCACGCCGAGGGCATGGCGGTGCGCCGCGAGGTGCTCGGCGACGCGCACGTGGACCGCGCCGTCGCGGCGACGACCGAGTTCACCGCCGGATTCCAGGACTTCATCACCCGCTACGCGTGGGGCGAGCTGTGGACCGGGGACGGGGTGCCGCGCCCGACCCGCAGCTGCCTGACGCTGGCGATCCTCGCCGCGACCGGCTGCGAGGAGGAGTTCGCGATGCACGTGCGCGCCGCCCGCCGCAACGGCGTCAGCCCCGAGGAGATCCGCGAGGTGCTGATGCACGTCGCGATCTACGCCGGGGTGCCGAAGGCGAACCGCGCCTTCGCCCTCGCCCGGGACGTGCTCGCCGCCGAGGACGGCTGACGGGTGCCGCGGGCGGCCCGGGTGTCGCGTGTGGAACGGTAGGTGCCCGGGGGCGAGGGCCGCTCCGGACGAGCGAGGAGAGCGATGGAACCGGCTTCGGAATCCGGCGGGTACGTGCAGTCGCTGGCGCGCGGCCTCGCGGTGATCCGCGCGTTCGACGAGACGCGGCCGGAGATGACGCTCAGCGACGTCGCGCGGGCCACCGATCTGTCCCGCGCCGCCGCCCGCCGGTTCCTGCACACCCTGGTGCAGCTGGGCTACGTGTGGACGGACGGCAGGCGGTTCGCGCTGACGCCGCGGGTGCTGGAGCTCGGCTTCGCCTACCTGTCCAGCGTGTCGCTGCCGGAGATCGCTCAGCCGCACCTGGAACGCCTGGTGTCGCGGGTGCACGAGTCGGCGTCGGTGTCGGTGCTCGACGGCGACGACATCGTCTACGTCGCCCGGGTGCCCACCAGCCGCATCATGACCGTGTCGATCAACATCGGCACCCGGTTCCCCGCGTACGCGACCTCGATGGGCCGGGTGCTGCTGGCGAACCTGCCGGACGAGCGGCTGGACGACTTCCTCGCGCGGGTGCGGCTGGACCCGCTGGGCCCGCACACCGTGGGCAGCGCCGCGGAGCTGCGCGCCGAGCTGGCGCGGATCCGCGAGCAGGGCTGGTCGCTGGTGGACCAGGAGCTGGAGGCGGGGCTGCGGTCGATCGCCGCGCCGATCCGGGACCGCGCGGACCGGGTGGTGGCGGCGGCGAACATCTCCTCGCACGCCAGCCGCACCACGGCCGAACAGGCGCGGGAGAACCTGCTGCCGCCGCTGCTGGAGACGACCGGGGCGATCGGCGCGGACCTGCGCTCGGCGCCCGGTTCGGCGGCCACCGCGCGGTGATCGGCTGAGGCCCGGGGCTCCCGAACGGCCCTGCCCGGCACCCCTCGGTCCGATATCGGTATCGTACCGGTATTGCCGGAACGCCGAGGAGGGACGAGACCGTGACCGACGCGCAGCACCCCCGCGCCGCGGCCGGCACCGAGCTCCCCGAGCCGGGCCCACCGAGCGAACCGGACGGCACCACCTGCGACGCGATCGACACCGTCGAGTTCCAGACCGCGGTGCTGATGCGCAACTTGGAGATGCTGTGCCGCCGCGGCGAACTCCACCAGGAGGTGGACCGCGCCGGGTACCTGCTGCTGCGCACCCTGATCGCGCGCGGCCCGTCCGACATCGGCGGGCTCGCCGCCGCGCTCGGCCTCGACCCGTCCACGACCGGCAGGCAGGTGCTCGCCGCGGAACGCGCCGGGCACCTCACCCGCAGCCCCGACGGCGCCGACCGCCGCCGCAGCGTCCTGGCGATCACCGGCTCCGGTGCGGCGGCGGTGCGCGCGGTGTGCGAACGCCGCCGCGAACGCACCGCGGCCCTGCTCTCCGGCTGGAGCGAGCAGGACCTGCGGCTGCTGTCCGAGATGGTCAGCCGCTACAACCGGGCCATCGCCGAGGAATTCCTGGAAACCGACCCGCCCGGAGGGGCTTCGTGACCGCACCGCACGTTCCGCTCGACGTCCTCGACCTCGTCTCCGTCAGCGAGGGCTCCACCATCGCCGACGCGATCGCCTCCTCGATGGCGGCCGCCGAACTCGCCGACGAGCTCGGCTACTCGCGGGTGTGGTACGCCGAGCACCACAACACCCCGTACCTCGGCGCCACCGCGACCGCGCTGCTCATCGCGCAGGCCGCCGACCGCACCGAGCGGATCCGCGTCGGCTCCGGCGGCATCATGCTGCCCAACCACGCGCCGCTGCAGGTGGCGGAGTCGTTCGGCACCCTGGCCCAGTTGCACCCCGGGCGGATCGACCTCGGGCTGGGCCGCGCGCCCGGCACCGACCAGCTCACCGCCCAGCTGCTGAGCCGCTCCGGGGCGGACGCGCAGAGCTTCGCGAACTCGATCTACGACCTCACCGGCTGGTTCGGCGACGAAGGCCGCGGGCACAGCGCACCGGTCACCGCGGGGCCGGCGACCGGGACGCACGTCCCGCTGTGGGTGCTGGGGTCCACGGTGAACGGAGCGTCCATCGCGGGGCAGCTGGGCCTGCCGTTCGCGGTGGCCTCGCACTTCGCGCCCGCCGACCTGGACGAGATCGTCGAGGTGTACCGCTCCGCGTTCTCCACCGAGGCACCGACCGCGCAGCTCACCGAGCCGCACCTGATGATCGGCGTGAACGTCCTGGTCGCTCCTTCCGACGAGGAGGCGGCGCGGCTGTGGACGACGGTGCAGCGCATGTTCGTCAACGTGCGCAGCGGAAACCGGCGCGCCCTCGAAGCACCGGTGGACCCCGACGCGGTCGACGCTCGGGAACGCCACTTCGCCGACGCGATGCTCGGCATCAACGCCGTCGGCTCCCCGGAGACCGCGGTGCGCCGGCTGGAGGAGCTGGTGACCCGCACCGGCGCCGACGAGCTGATCACCGTCACCTACTGCCACGACCCCGCCGACCGCCTCCGCTCCCTGAAGCTCCTCGCCGAAGCCTGGTTCTGAGCTCGCTCCGGGGCTGGATCGGATCCGCCGATCTGCGGTTCAGCTTCGTAGCCTGCCCGCGAGGTCTTCGACGACTCCGAGGACTTCCGCGCGAAGCTGCTCGGTGGCTGCACCGACGTGGTCGCGCCACTGGCGTCGGCCGTCTGCTGTGATCAGTTCGGTGCACACCGCGCTAGGTAGTTCGGCTTTGACCGCGTCACCTTCGTCCAAGTGGAGCAGGCCGATTCGTGCGAGTGCGCGGATGCTGCGCAGCGCGGACTCCCGGGAACCGATCGCTTCGCCGGTGCCACCTTGGGCGTCGGTTGCCGCTGCGAGGTTGAGCCGGCTCCTGGCCAACAGTTCCGAACGCGTGCCTCCCGGTGGCAGGCGACTCGCAGCCCGGGCGCCGAGGTCGGCTATGGTGGCCCATGCCCGCAGGTACCCGCGGGATTCGACGAACTCGGCGCAGCGAATGGCCAATCGCGCGCACCATTCGAACATCCCCTCGGCGAACGCCCTGCACACGACCGCGATCCGGTTCGCTCGTTCCCGAGCGTCCGCGGTGATCAGGTTGTGGGCACTGATCGCTTCGGCCGTACTCCACCGCTCGTCGCGTTCGAGTAGGTGGCGGAAGGCGTTGGTGAGCGCCGCACGTTGTGTTTTCGGGGTGTCGTGCTCTCTGGCGAGGTTTTCGCCGAAGCGCTGGAGGTAGGGCGGCAGGTGGTAGGCCCCTTCGGTTGCGCGCAGGAGGCCGGCGTCGGCGAGCTCGCTGAGAGACCGGCGGATGTTGTGCTTGCCCACCTTCATCATGCTGGCAGCAACGCTCTCGTCGATGTGGGGCATCGACAGCAGACCCAGCAACCGGAACAATCTTGCGGTTTCGGGCATGTTCTCGGCGATGTGCTCGTACTGGTGGTGCAAGGAGAGGACGAATCTCGACGGGGCGGTGAGCAGTGCGGTGGAGGTCGCGTCGCCGGAGGCCCACAGCGCGTCGGCGATCTCCGTGCTGGTGCGGGCGGACAGGCTGCCCCGACTGGCGCTCGCGACGTGTGCGATGACAGCAGGTTCGCGACCGCACCAGTCCAGCACTCTGCGGGTGGCCATTCCCGCCTCGCCGCGGAGTTCCATGCTCCAACGTCCTGGTCGCGGGTCGAGATCGCAGAGCATCTTGCGCGCCGCCTTCCTGGTGAAGCCGGGGAGCGCGCACAGGTACTGCTCGGGTAACGCGATCGCACCATCCGGCCCGGTCACGATGGCGCCGCACTGGCGCTCCGGCGGGAGGAAAGGGCGAGCTTCTTCGAGGCTGCAGGCGTTCTCGATCACGACGAGCACGCGTTTCCGGTGGAACCACGATCTGTACAGCCTGAGCGCGAGCTCGCGGGTCTCGGGTATGTCGCGCAGCGCGACTCCTTGCCCGCGCAGCAGATCGACCAGTCCGTCCGTGACGCCATCGGCGGAGCCTTGTGATCGGCCCAGATCGACGACGAAGCAGCCGTCAGGGTAGTGAGCGGCGACCTGTTGGGCGGCGTGGACGGCGAGTTCGGTCTTGCCGGACATGCGCGGCCCGGTGATGCCGACGACGACCCCCGCGGCCGGTGTGCTCGCGCGCAGCCACTCACGAGGGCCTGCGAGTGCATTCCCCAGCAGAGTCGGCGGGCGGAATGCTTGGCGGATCTTGCGCATCTCCTGTTCACGATTGCTGAAGTTCGGGTCGGCCGCGGGAAGCTGCCAAAGCGCTTCATCGAAACCGCCGTTGCCGAACATCATTCGCTGGACCGCGTGCGCGAGCGCGGGGTCCTGAGCGAGCAACGTCTCGATGCGTGCGTGCAGGCTTCGCGTCCAGCCGTCCTGTCCGATGTCGGCGGTAGCCTGTTCGACTTCAGCGGGATCGAGCTTTTTCTCGATCACCGCCCAGAGACGTTCCCCGAGGTGGTCCTGCGCTTGCTTACCGACGCCGGTGAGGAACTGGCAGATGACTCCGGTGAGCAGACCGGATACCGGGTCGGCCGAAGAGATGATCTGCTGGACCGCTGCCGCAGGGGCGCTGTTCGGCGTGGCGGGGATGTGGGAGCCCTGAGACGGAACGGAGGCAGCTGCGTTCGGAGTGTCCGTGGCCCCGCAACCTCTCGGGCGGTAATCACTGGAATAGCTCATCACCTTCGCCTCCCCCGGACACCGCGAGCTCCATCTGCGGATGACCATGGAGTGTAGGCGAATCGGGCAGGGGTGTTCGCGGCTTCCGCAATCGCGTAGCGAGACCGCATATCGCAGGGGATCGATTCGGCACGACCGCTCATCGGGTGTTGTCGATCTGTGTTGTCAGGGGTGCGGGGTAACGCCTATCAGATGCTTCGGCCGATGAGGAGCTTGGCAATGAGGTGGATCACGACGAGGGTGATCATGCTTTCCGCATGGGCAACGAGTTCCTGACTGGTTCTGCCCGCCAACCCGGATCCACAACACGCGCTGAGCCGTCCGGTCAGTCCGGGGCGAGGACGTCGGCGAGGACCGTGCCGGGTTCGGGCAGGCGCGCCGGGGCGGGGCTGTCGTGGACGACGAGGAGGTCGCCGCCGGGCAGCACGGTGATGCCCTCGGCGTGGTCGCGGCCTTCGCCGTGCGGCAGGTCGGCCACCCGGACCAGTTCGTCGCGGCGCACGACCTCCGGCAGGTCGGCGCGGGCGGCACCGGGCCAGCGGTACAGCCGCACCGGGCCGGACAGCGCCATCGACGGCCCGGCGAGCACCAGCAGGTCGTCGCCGTGCGGGCACAGGTCGCGGACGCCGAGGCCGTCGAGGTCCAGGAAGTGCTTGGCGTAGCGCCGGTGCCCGTCGACCTTGCGCAGCACCAGCTCGCCGTCCTCCTCGCGGGGCGCCAGCCGCAGCACCACCGCCCAGCCGCGCAGCACCGGGCCGCGCAGGCCCAGCAGCACCCGCTCCGCGCCGGGCTCGCCGTGCACCGCGATGCCCTCGACGTCGAAACCGTTGTCCTTGCCGGGGATCGGCAGGAACGGCGCCAGGTGCGGGTCGTCGGCCAGCAGCTCGCGCAGGCCCGGTTCGCCGAGCGCCGCGCTGCGCGCCCCGTCGCGGGTGCGGCGCACCGGGACGCCGTCGGAGAGCGCGACCCGCGCCAGCACGCGGCGGGCCGGTTCCGGCACGACGGTGGCGAGGCGCTTGGCGGCCTTCGCGTCCGAGTGGTGGGCCTTCGGCTTCTTGCGCTTCGCGCTATGCGAACCGACGACCCACAGGTAGGGGCCGCGGCGGGCCAGGCCCTCCACGTCGATCTCCTCGTCGGCGCCGCCGGGCAGGTCCAGCACCTCGGTGAG
The DNA here is from genome assembly GCF_020176775.1 of Saccharopolyspora sp. 6M. NCBI lineage: Bacteria > Bacillati > Actinomycetota > Actinomycetes > Pseudonocardiales > Pseudonocardiaceae > Saccharopolyspora > Saccharopolyspora sp. 6M. Next base: position 322 of record NZ_JAIUJZ010000092.1, on the reverse strand, counting down.
GTCGAACGAGACGTGCTCGGCGTACTCGGGGCGCGGTGCGTCGGTGCGGGTGAAGCGCTCCACCGTGGCGCTCTCGTCGCCGCCGACCCACAGGTGGTGGCCGTCGGCCCGGACCGCGGACAGGTTGACGTGCGTCTCCGCGCGCACGGCGTCGGAGTGGAAGCGCAGCGCGGCCGTACGAGTGGTCCCCATGCGCCTTTTCTACATGGGTGCTTCCTCGCTCGTTTTGCGTGGCACCGGGGCGGCGGAACCTCAGCGGTTCCCTCGCTGCGGGATCGATTTCCCAAGTGGCTCCGCCACGAGGGAAATCGCTGTCCTCGCG
>NZ_JAIUJZ010000091.1:27147-54484 GCF_020176775.1 Saccharopolyspora sp. 6M | reverse complement strand
GTGTGCCCGGCACCTGGGGCACGGGGACCGACGACCAGGGTTGCATGCATCCGACCTTAAACGTCCCGGCCGACCGGACGCCGCCCTGTTACACATCGTGAGAACCAGGGCACTTCCGCGGGCCGCCCGCAGTCGGGACTTTCGACAATGTCGGGCCCCGCCCGCCCCGGGCCTATCCTCGGTCGGATGCGGAGGATTTCCGCCGCACCGCACGGGATCGCGGGATCCGGCACGGGTCCGCGCGAGCCGGACCGGGCGAGGAGGCGAGGCGTTGACATCGCTCCGAGCGGACGGCCTGTGCAAGGTCTTCGGCACCCGGCCCGAGGAGGCGCTGCGGCGCTCCCGGGCCGGTGACCCGGCCGGGGCGGGCGCCACGGTCGCCGTGCTCGACGTCGGGTTCACCGTCGAGCCCGGGGAGACGTTCGTGGTGATGGGCCTGTCCGGCTCCGGCAAGTCCACGCTGATCCGGATACTCAACGGCCTGCTCACCCCCACCGCAGGCCGGGTGCGCGCGGACGACCGCGACGTCACCGCGCTCACCGGCCGGGAATTGCGCGGGCTGCGGCAGCGCACCATGAGCATGGTGTTCCAGCACTTCGCGCTGCTGCCGCACCGCACCGTGCTGGACAACGCCGAGTACGGGCCGCTGGTCCGCGGCGACCCGCCGGCGCGCGCCCGCGAACGGGCGGTGGAGGCGCTGGGCATGGTGGGCCTGACCGGGTGGGAGGACCGGTTCCCGGCGCAGCTCTCCGGCGGCATGCGCCAGCGGGTAGGGCTGGCCAGAGCACTGGCCGCGGGCACCGACGTGCTGCTGATGGACGAGGCGTTCAGCGCGCTCGACCCGCTGATCAAGCGGGACATGCAGGATCAGCTGGTGCGGCTGCAGGGCGAGCTGGGCAAGACGATCGTGTTCATCACCCACGACCTCAACGAGGCGATGCGGCTGGGCGACCGCATCGCGGTGATGCGCGCCGGGCGCATCGTGCAGGTCGGCACCGCCGCGGAGATCCTGCACCGCCCGGCGGACGACTACGTGGCGCGCTTCGTGCGGGACGTGGACCGCAGCCGGGTGCTCACCGCCGGGCTCGTCGCCGAACCGGCCGTGCACGCGGATCGCGCCGGGCCGCTGCGGCGGGCGCTGGAGCTGCTGCGCGAGCACGACCTGGACCGGCTGCCGATCACCGACCGCGGTCGGCCGGTGGGGCTGCTGGAGCGGTCGGCCGCGGAGCTCGCACCACCCGACACAGCGCTCGCCGACCTGCTGCACCCCGGGCCGGAGCCCGTGGCCGCGGACCGCACGCTCGACGGATTCCTCGGTCGCGTCGGCACCGACACCCCGGTCGTAGACGGGACGGGCCGGCTGGTGGGGCTGGTGCGGCCGGTGCCGCTGCTGCGCGCGCTCGGCGCGGGCGGGCAGGAGGACGGCGATGCCTGAGCTGCCCAGGGTTCCGCTCGGCGACTGGTTCCAGGCGCTGGTGAACTTCCTCGACGACACCATCGGCCCGGTCTTCGACTTCATCGATCTGGTGGTGCGCTCGGCGGTGGACGGGCTGACCGCGGCGCTGCTGTGGCCGCCGTCGTGGGTGCTGGTGCTGCTGCTGGCGGCGCTGGGCTGGTGGCTGCGCGGCTGGCGGTTCGCGTTGTTCGCGCTGCTCGGGTTCGGCCTGGTGGTGAGCATGCGGGAGTTCCCGCCGACGGTGCAGACCTCGGCGCTCGTGCTCGTGGCCAGCGCGATCGCGATCGCGGTGGCCGTCCCGCTGGGAGTGCTGGCGGCCCGCAGCCGGGTGGTGAGCCGGGTGGTGCGGCCGGTGCTGGACCTGATGCAGACGATGCCCGCGTTCGTCTACCTCATCCCGGTGATCTTCTTCTTCAACATCGGGTCGGTGCCCGGCGTGGTCGCCACGGTGATCTTCGCGCTGCCGCCGGGGGTGCGGCTGACCGAGCTCGGCATCCGGCAGGTCGACGCCGAGGTGGTCGAAGCAGGCCACGCGTTCGGGGCGCCGCCGCGGCGGATCCTCACCGGCATCCAGCTGCCGCTGGCCCTGCCGTCGATCATGGCCGGGATCAACCAGGTGATCATGCTGTCGCTGTCGATGGTGGTCATCGCGGGCATGGTCGGCGCCGAAGGCCTGGGCACCGAGGTCTACACCGCGGTCACGCGGGTGCAGCTGGGCGCCGGGTTCGAAGCGGGCGTGGCGGTGGTGATCCTCGCCGTCTACCTGGACCGGATCACCGCCGTGCTCGCCGACCGCTCCCCCGCGGCGCGCCGCGCCGCGCGCACCGGATGACGAGGACGGGAGGCAGGACCATGCGGAGATCGCGCTGGGGCGCGTGCGTCGCACTGCTGGCGGCGCTCGTGCTGCTCGCCGCGGGCTGCGGTGGCAGGCAACCGGAGACCGGGCAGCAGAGCAAGCGGATCACCATCGGCTACATCGCCTGGGACGAGGCGATCGCCGTCAGCAACCTGTACGAAGTGGTGCTGGAACGGCGCGGCTACCAGGTGCAGCTGACCGAGCTGGAGGCCGGGCCGACCTACGCGGGGCTGGCGAAGGGCGACGTCGACCTGTTCCTCGACTCGTGGCTGCCGCAGACGCACGCCGACTACTGGGCGCAGTACCACGACCGGCTGGAGGACCTCGGCGTCTGGTACGACCGGGCAACGTTGAACATCGCGGTGCCGGACTACCTGGTGGACGTGAACTCGATCGAGGACCTGCGCGGCCGGGCCGCCGAGTTCGGCGGGACCATCACCGGCATCGACCCGGGGGCCGGTCTCAGCCGGGTGACCCGCGACCAGATGATCCCGCAGTACGGGCTGGACGGGCAGTACACCCTGCAGACCTCCTCGACCACCGCGATGCTCGCGTCGCTGCAACGCGCCGTCGACGCCCAGCGGCCGATCGTGGTGACGCTGTGGCACCCGCACTGGGCGTACGCGAAGTTCCCGATCAAGGACCTGGCCGATCCGCGCGGCGCGATGGGGGCGGCGGAGCAGATCCACGCGGTGGGGCGGAAGGGCTTCACGGCCGACTTCCCCGAGGTGACGGGGATGGTGCGGAAGTTCCACCTCGACGACGGGCAGCTGGCGTCGCTGGAGAACGAGGTCAACGCCGCGCCCAAGGGCCAGGAGAAGGCGGCGGCGGCGCGGTGGGCCGACGCGCACCCGGAGGTCATCGCGAGCTTCACCGGTTGATCCCGGCGCCTCCGCTCCTGCCGCGCGGCGGTCGGTCACCCGGCGAAAACCACTCATCGCGAGCGAATCGGGCCCTCCCCTAGCACAGAATCGGCATCCGGTCATCCGTCCAGGTGATGGGTTAGTTACTATCCGGCACTGCCGAGCGTGCTGTCACGCGAATCTGGAGGACACCCCGTGCATGACGCCGCCAAGAGCAGCGAGCACTCGACCAGCAGCCCGATTCCGAACGCGGAGCCGCTTCCCAGCGCCCCCCGCGATCGCGGAAGCCGCTCGCTGTCCATCGCCGCGCTGATCTTCGTGGCGATGGCCGCCGTGATGGGCTGGGGCGCGAGCTTCGTCGGCCTGCACGAGTACGGCATGCAGTCGATGGCCGGGTTCACCTACTGGTCGGCGTGGCTGGTGCCCGCCACCTTCGACGGCGCCGCGTTCGCCTGCACCCTGATGACCTACCGCTCCTCCATCAACGGCCGGTCCGCCGTGCGCGGCCGCATCCTGATGTGGGCGTTCACCGGGGTCAGCTCGTGGATCAATTGGATCCACCAGCCCAGCCAGGAAGCGCAGATCGTCGCCGCCGGGCTGCCCATCGCGGCGGTCGCGGTGTTCGACGTGGTGCTGCTGGAGCTGCGCGCGGACTACGAGGCCAAGCACGGCATGCGCGGGTTCCGGCTGCGGCCAGGCCTGCTCGTGCTGCGCTGGATGGTGGACCGGCGCAGCACCGGCGAGGCGTTCCGCAAGCAGGTCATCGACATCCCGGTCGAGGAGATCGCCGGTCTCGGCACCCTCGCCCCGCCCGGAACCCGCCGCGCGAACGCGCTCAAGGTCGCGGCGCAGGCCGAGGCGGAGCAGCAGGCGGCCTCGCAGTCCGCGGCCGGCGCGATCGGCGAGACCGAGCGCGTCGAACCGGCGTCCCGCGCGGAGGTCCAGCCGCGCGTCGAAGCCGAACCCGCCGCCCGGACCGAATCGTCCACTTCGGACGACGAGCGCGCCGAGAACTCCCGGAACGCGCCGCGGACCACCTCGAACGAGGCCTCCCGGACCACCGAGCCCGCGGCACAGCGCCCGGCCGCCGAGCACGCCGCCGCGTCCTCGGCCCAAGCCGGTTCCACCGCCGCGGAGACCGCGGAATCCGGTTCGACGGCGCGGGATTCCGCGACCGCCGCGACGACGTCCAGGGCTGCGGCGAAGACCGACGCCGCCGCGACGAGCTCCGACGTCACCACCAAGAGTTCCGGCGCTTCCGCGACGAACTCCGATGCCTCCGCGAAGGCCTCCGGTGCGGTCGCGGCGGATTCCGCCGCCGAGGCGCGGGAATCCGGCACCACCGCGCAGGACGAGCGGTCCGCGACCACCGCGCGGAACGCGCAGCGGCCCGCCGAGGAGGCGCGGTCCGAGCTCGCCACCGGCGGCACCGCGGACGCCCCCACGGTCACGCTCGAACTGCCGAAGGTCACCGCCGAGCAGGACGCCCGAGCCGCAGCGTCCACCGCCGAGACCGGCACCCCCGAGGCCGACACCCCGGAGACGGACACCTCGGGGACCGACACCTCGGAGACGGGGACCGCGAAGACGGGGACCGCGAAGACCGAGGCCGCCGCGAAGCCCACCGCCAAGTCCGGCGCCGCCAAGCAGAAGCCCGCCGCGACCACCACCGGCGGCGCGAAGAAGCCGACCGACGTCCAGGACACCGAGCAGACGCTCACCCTGCCCCCGGTCCCGGACGGGCCGATGAGCGACCAGGACAAGCGCTCCGCGGCCCGCTACGACTACCGCATGTCGGTGGCGGCCGAGCAGCCGGTGAAGCCCGCCGAGCTGGCCAAGCGCTACGGCCTCTCGGAGAGCTGGGGCCGCCGCCAGATCAACGCGGCCCGCAAGTCCATGGCCCAGGAAGAGGCGCACGAGAAGTCCCAGCTGGTCGGCGCCGACCAGAGCTGATCCCGCGAGGTGATCGGCCCGGCCGGGAGGCGCGGGCCGGTCACCGGAGCGGAGCTGGACGCCGGCGACCGCGGTCCGCGAGAGTCGCGGGGACGACGGGAGGGCCCATGCCGAGCGGCCACATCGTGTGGGACTGGAACGGGACGTTGCTCGACGACGGGGAAGCGATGATCGGCGCGGTCATCGCGGCGTTCGCCGACGCGGGCCTGGCGGTGACGGTCGAGGACCACCAGCGGCTGTTCACCCGGCCGATCTCGGTGTTCTGCGAGCGGCTGGCGAACGGTCCGCTGGCGGCGGCCGAGCTGGCGGAGCTGCTCGGCGGGTTCGACGAGCACTACGCGCGGGCGCTGCCGGACCTGGCGCTGGCCGCGGACGCGGAGTCCGCGCTCGCCGGGTGGGCGGCCTCCGGCGGCACCCAGTCGTTGCTGTCGATGTGCCCGCACGAGGTGCTGGTCCCGATGGTGCGGGCGGCGGGGATCACCGGTTCCCTCCGGCACGTGCACGGCCGCAGCGGCGAGTTCGCGGACACCAAGGCCGCGCACGTCCGCGCCCACCTGCGGGCGCTGGGCGATCCGGATCCGGCGCGGGTGGTGTTCATCGGCGACACGGTGGACGACGCGGCGGCGGCCGCCTCGGTCGGTGCCCGCTGCGTGGTCTACCACTCGGGCCGCAGCGCGCTGCACGCCCGCGACCACTTCGCCGGGTCCGGCGCTCCGCTCGTCGGGAGCCTGACCGAGGCGGTCACCACCGCCCACGAGCTGCTCGCGGCCTGACCGCACGGCCCCCGGTGGCCGGTCCAGAACGCGGACGGGCGCGGTGGCCGAGCGGTACGATCACCGCGTGATGACCAGTCAGGCCGGAACCGGCCGCTCCCGGGACGGCCACCTGGTCGGCGGCTGATCCGCGCGCCCCCTCGTCGGCGAGTGCACTCGACGTCACCCGCACCGACCGAGGAGGACCGTGGCAGCCCGCTTCGACCACACGATCATCGCTTCGACGGACCCGGCCGAGATGGCCGAGTTCTACCGGGACCTGCTCGAAGCCGACGAGGCCCCGTCGTGGGGCCCGTTCGTCAACGTCCGGCTCACCGACGGCGTCCTGCTCCAGTTCGCCGCCCCGCCGGTGGACTTCCCGCCGCAGCACTACGCCTTCCTGCTGGACGACGCGCACTTCGACCGCGCCCGCGCGCGGATCGCCGACCGGGACCACTGGGCCGATCCGCAGCGCACCCGTCCCGGTGAGATCAACACCGGCCACGGCGGCCGCGGCGTCTACCTGCTGGACCCGTCGGGCCACTTCGTGGAACTGCTCACCAGCCCGTACCTCTGAGGCCCCGTCAGCGCCGCCGCTTGGTGCGGAGGTAGTCGCCGACGACCGCCGCGCCGAGCCCGTCCGCGGTGGGGGCGACGACCCGGCCACCGCCGCGGCGGGCGACGACGTCGACGAACGCCTCCAGGCGGGGGTCGTCGCCGAGCATGAACACGCTGAGCGTCGCGCCCAACCGGTGCAACGAGTCCACTTCGGACAGCGTGACGCCGAGGGTGCGCGGGGTCGGCGGGTACTGGAACACGGCTTCGCCGTCGGGTTCCAGGTGCGCGGTCGGTTCGCCGTCGGTCACGACCAGCACCACCGGCTGCGCGTCCGGATGCCGCCGCACGTGCCTGCCCGCCAGCAGCAGCGCGTGGTGCAGGTTGGTGCCCTGCTCCCAGGTGCCCTCCAGCGCCGCCAGCTCCCCCACGTCCACAGTGGACGCGTAGCGGCCGAAGGTGACCAGCTGCAGCGCGTCCGAGCGGAACCGGGTGGCGACCAGGTGGTTCAACGCCAGCGCGGTGCGCTTCATCGGCACCCAGCGGCCGTCCTGCACCATCGACCACGAGGTGTCCACGCACAGCGCCACCGCCGCCCGGGACCGCTGCTCGGTCTCGGCGACCTCCAGGTCGTCCAAGTGCAGCCGCGGTGCCGCCGGGCCCGCCGCCGCGCGCCGCAGCACCGAGTTGCGCACGGTGCGGACCGCGTCCCACGGCTCGGTGTCGCCGTACGCCCACGGCCGGGTGGTCCCGGTGAGCTCCCCCGCCGCGCCGGCCCGGTCGGTGTCGCGGTCGCCCTTGCGGGAGCGCAGCTGCGAGACCACCGACTGCAGGGCCGTTTCGCCGAGCCTGCGCATCGCGCGCGGGCTCAGCCGCAGGTTCCCGTCCGGGCCGCGCTGCAGCAGGCCCTGCCCGCGCAGCTGCTTCTCGATGTCGGCGAGCCGCCGCGCGTCCACCACGGCCCGTTCGCCGAGCTGCCGTTCCAGCGCCTCCAGGTCGATGTCCTGCAGGCTCGCGCCCGGGTAGGACTGGCCGAGCTGCTCGGCCAGCTGCTCCAGCTCACCGAGTTCGGCCATCGCCTCGGTGGCCTCCGCCAGCCCCATCGGCTGGTCGCCGCGGAACCGGCCACGACCGGACCAGTCCTCGCCGGGGCGCAGCGAGCGCAGCTGCCGGTCCATCCGGTTCAGCGCCTCGCCGATGCGCGGGTCGCCGAACGCCTGCCGGGACAGCTCGGCCAGTTCGGCGCGCTGCTGCTCGCTCATCGAGTTCAGCATCCGCTGCGCCGCCGCGGACCGCGCCGCCAGCGCGTCGACCAGTTCGTCCACGTCGCGCGGGTTCTCCGGGAAGAACTCGCCGTGCTCGGCCATGAAGCGCTCGAACCGCTCCGGCACGTCGGCGTCGCCGCGGGCGTGCGCGGCCAGCAGCTCGGAGAGGTCGTCGAGCATCGCCCGGACCCGCTCCACGTCCTCCGGCGAGGTCCCCTGCAACGCCTCCTTCATGCCTTGGAAGCGCTGTTCGAGGAGTTCGCCGCCCAGCATCCGCTGGATCTCCTGGAACGTCTCGCGCGCGTCGGACGAGCGCCAGTCGTACTCGGCGAGCTCGCGCACCGAACCGCCCGCGTCCGGCGGCAGCGCGCCCAGCCGCAGTTCCCGGAACCGGGCGTCCTCGCCGTCCTCGGCGGCCAGCGCGGTGCGCTCCTGCTCCAGGGCGCGGTCCAGCAGCCTGCGCACCTCCTGCACCGTGCCGTCCAGGTTGTGCCTGCGCTGCAACTCGCTGCGGCGCTGCCACAGCCGGCGGGTCAGCTCGTCGAGGCCCGCGGTGCCGCGGGTCCCGGTGCGTAGCAGTTCCTCCAGCGCCGAGCGGGGTGACGCGCCCTCCATCACGTCCCGGCCGATCTGGTCCAGCGCGGAACGCAGGTCCACCGGCGGCTCCAGCGGATCGGAACCGCCGTGCCAGGCGCCGTACCGGAACCGCGGCATCAGCCGTACACCGACCGCTGCTCGTCGGTGTCCTTGGCCAGCTTCTTCGCCAGGTACAGCGCTTCCAGCGCCAGCTCCACCGCGCTCGCGATGCGCCCGACCGGATCCCCGGCGCGCACGTCCAGCCGTTCGGCGACCTGGTGCAGCACCGGCAGTTCCGGCAGCGCCCGCAGCACGTCGGCGCCCGCCACCCGTTCACCGGTGGCGACCTGGTGCCCGCCGGTGACGGCCGAGATCAGCGAACTCAGGTCCAGCCCGGCGAACAGGCCGCGGGCCGTGTCGGCGACCGAACGGCGCAGCAGGTAGCCGAGGACCTCGTCCTCGCGCCCCTCCTCGCCCGCTTCGAACTCCAGCTTGCCGCGCAGCACGCCCGGCACCGCGTCCAGGTCCACCGGCCGCGCCACCGCGGGTTCCTCCCCGGTCAGCGCCGCCCGGTGCAGCGCCGCCGCGGACACCGTCTCGGCCGCCGCGATCGCGAACCGCGCCGACACCCCGGAGCGCTGGTCGACCGCCGAGGACTCCCGCAGGTGCCCCACGAAGCGGGCCAGCACCTCCAGCAGGTGGTCGCCGACCTCCGCCTCCAGCAGCGCCTCCTGCCGGATCAGCGAGACCTCGTCGTCCAGCTCCGCCGGGTAGTGGGTGCGGATCTCCGCGCCGAAGCGGTCCTTGAGCGGGGTGATGATCCGGCCGCGGTTGGTGTAGTCCTCCGGGTTCGCCGTGGCCACCAGCAGCACGTCCAGCGGCAGCCGCAGGCTGTAGCCGCGGACCTGCACGTCCCGCTCCTCCATCACGTTCAGCAGCGCCACCTGGATCCGCTCGGCCAGGTCGGGCAGCTCGTTGATGGTCACGATGCCGCGGTGCGCCCGCGGCACCAGTCCGAAGTGGATGGTCTCCGGGTCCCCCAGGGACCGTCCTTCCGCGACCTTCACCGGGTCCACGTCGCCGATGAGGTCACCGACCGCCGTGTCCGGGGTGGCCAGCTTCTCGACGTAGCGGTCCTCGCGGTGCCGCCACGCGACGGGCAGCGCGTCGCCCTCCTCGGCGGCGCGGCGGATCGAGGTCGGGGTGATCGGCTCCAGCGGGTGCTCGTCCAGTTCGGAGCCGGGGATCACCGGCGTCCACTCGTCCAGCAGCGCCGTCAGCCCGCGCAGCAGCCGCGTCTTGCCCTGCCCGCGCTCGCCGAGCAGCACCACGTCGTGGCCCGCGATCAGCGCGCGCTCCAGCTGCGGCAGCACGGTGCGCTCGAAGCCGACGATGCCCCGCCACAGCGGATTCCCCGAGCGCAGCGCGGTCAGCAGGTTGCGGCGCACCTCGACCTTCACGCTGTACGGCAGGTGTCCGCTGGCACGCAGCTCCCCCGCCGTGCCGGGCAGCCCAGGAGGTGGGGTCCGAGAGTTCGTCACCCGTTCGACGCTACTCGCTCCGCCCGGTCGCCGCGAACACGTCTCAGCACGGGAAACACCGTCGTGCCAACGGGTTTCCCGCCGGTGCGGACGATTCCGGTGATCAGCGGCCCGCCGTCCGCCGGGAAGCCGCGCGGAAACCGCCCGGCGCCCCGCGCGTGGCGCGCCCGCGCCGCTCGCCGGCGGTGACGCCGCGGTCGCGCAGCGCGACGACGTGCGGGGGAACACGCTGGCACCGCTGCGGTACCGGCGAGTAGAAAGGTGACGGCCCCAGCAGAGGAGAATGATCACGTGCAGCTGCAGACCGACCCCGTCCAGGCGGGCTTCGACCCCGAACGCCTCCAGCGCATCGACCGCCACTTCGCGGCGTACGTCGACGACGGCAGGCTCCCCGGCTGGCAGCTGCTCATCGCCCGGCGCGGCGTCGTCGCGCACTTCAGCTCGCACGGGAAGCGGGACATCACCACGGGCGCCCCCATCGAGGACGACACGATCTTCCGGATCTACTCGATGACGAAGCCGATCACCTCGGTCGCGGCCATGATGCTCCACGAAGAGGGCGCCTTCGAGCTCACCGACCCGGTCAGCAGCCTCATCCCCTCCTTCGCCGAGCAGCGCGTCTACACCGGCGGCCCCGCCCGCGCCCCGCAGACCCGGCCCGCGACCGAACCGGTGCGGATCTGGCACCTGCTCACCCACACCTCGGGGCTCACCTACGGCTTCAACCGGCTCAACCCGGTCGACGAGATCTACCGGCGCACCGGCTACGAGTTCGGCACCCCCGACCAGGACCTGGCGGGCGTGTGCGACGACTACGCGGCGATGCCGCTGCTGTTCGAACCAGGCAGCTCCTGGAACTACGGGGTGTCCACCGACGTGCTCGGCCGCGTCGTCGAAGTGGCCTCCGGCATGGGGCTCGACGAGTTCTTCCGCACCCGCATCTTCGAACCGCTCGGCATGACCGACACCGGGTTCGAGGTGCCGCCGGAGGACAAGGACCGGCTCGCCGCGCTGTACCTCGCCGACTCCGCGGGCAAGGCCACCGTGCCGAAGAACTCGCCGCCGACCGCCGCGCCGCGCGCGCTGTCCGGCGGTGGCGGGCTGGTGTCCACCGCCCACGACTACCACCGGTTCACCGGCATGCTGCTCGGCGGCGGGGCGCTGGACGGGGTGCGGCTGCTCAGCGACCGGACGGTGCGCTACATGGGCCGCAACCACCTGCCCGGCGGCGCGCACCTGGACCAGATCGCGAACGGGTCGTTCTCCGAGGTCGCCAACGCGGGCAAGGGCTTCGGGCTCGGCTTCGCCGTCGTCGAGGACCCGGTCGCCTCGCACGTCATCTCCACGCCGGGCGAGCTGTCCTGGGGCGGGATGGCGAGCACCGCGTTCTGGGTGGACCCGGCGGAGGAGCTCACGGTGCAGTTCTTCACCCAGCTCATCCCGTCCGGCACCCACCCGATCCGCTCCCAGCTGCACCAGCTCGTCTACCAAGCGCTGGTAGACTGAGGCGAGGTTCTGCTCGCTCTGCTTTGCGGGGCGGGTGGCGGAACCTCAGCGGGATTCTCGCTGCGGGATCTTTTTCCCGAGTGGCTCCGCCACGAGGGAAAAAGCTGTCCTCGCGAGAATCCCGCTGAGGTTCCGCCACCCACCCCCTCCGAAGAAGGAGCCGGAAAACCTCAGCCGGCGAGTTCACGCAGGCGCGGTGCTACGTCTGCTCCGAACGTCTCCAAGAACCGCGTCTGATCCGATCCCGGCGCGTGGAACACCAGGTGGTCGAAACCGGCGTCCAGGTAGGCCTTCACCTCGGCGAGCACTTCTTCCGGATCGGAGGCCACGATCCAGCGGGTCGCGACCTGCTCGATCGGCAGTTCCTCGCCAGCCTTCTCCATCTCCTCCGGATCCGCCAGGCTGTGCTTGACCTCGGCGGGCAGCGACAGCGGCGCCCAGAACCGGGTGTTCTGCAGGGCGCGCTCGCGATCCGGGTCGTAGGAGAGCTTGATCTCGATCATCTTCTCCATGTCGGCGGCGTTCTTGCCGCCGGCCTCCGCACCGGCCTCCACCGCGGGCAGCAGCTTGTCGGTGTAGAGCTCCATGCCCTTGCCGCTGGTGCAGATGAAGCCGTCGCCGACGCGGCCCGCGTACTTGGCGACCATCGGCCCGCCCGCGGCCACGTAGATCGGCACCCCGCCTTCGGGGCGGTCGTAGATGGTGGCGTTGGAGGTGCGGTAGTACTCGCCCTCGTAGCTGACCCGGTCCTCCCGCCACAGGGTGCGGATGAGGTCGATGGCCTCGCGGAAGCGGCGGAACCGCTCCTTGAACTCGGGCCACTCGCGGGCGGTCACCGCGGTCTCGTTCAGCGCCTCACCGGTGCCGACGCCGAGCATGACCCGGCCCGGGTACAGCGACCCGAGCGTGCCGAACGCCTGCGCCACCACGGCGGGCTCGTAGCGGAACGTCGGGGTGAGCACGCTGGTGCCCAGCTGGACGCGCGAGGTGCGCTCGCCGACGGCGCTCATCCAGGACAGGGCGAACGGCGCGTGGCCCTGGTTGTGCCGCCACGGCTGGAAGTGGTCGGAGACCATCACGCTGTCCAGGCCGTTCTCCTCGGCCTGCACCGCGAACTCCACCAGATCGCGCGGGGCGAACTGCTCGGCGGAGGCCTTGTACCCGATCTTGATGCTCATGCTGGTTCGCTTACCTCACCCATCGCCACGGTCACGGGAACTTCGTGGCACTCGTCGTTGAACGCCGCGGGTCGGAGCGCCGTCGCGCGGGTCCTCGCAGCGCCGTGCGGGCGCGACGACCTCGAACGCGTCGGGACCGGCGCCGACCGGTCCGCTGCGGCGGACCTCCGGCGCGGATCGGTCGATGCGGCACGACACCGACCACATCACTCCGCAACCGCTTCGCCGCGCACCCTATTCCGCGCGGGTCCGGGCGTGGCGGCCACCAGGGCTCCGGCCGTCCGGGCGGCGCGCGGGGGTGCCGCGGTTCGGTCGACGGGCGGGAACCGGGTCATGGTGGCCTTTCAGCGGCGCCGGATGCGCTTGTTCGGACAGTCCCACAGGGTGTCACGAGCGGCGGCGCGCCCGGGCGGCGAGCACGGCCGCGTGCTGTGGAACCGATCACAGCGCCGCCGCGGTGCTCACCGTCCGCGCTCGCGCGACGACGGCGGGTGCGGCACCGGCACCCGTTGCGGTGGAACGGATCCGCTCCGCGACCGGATGGCCGGCGGCTCCTCCGCGCGGACCGCGGTGCCCGGCGCGCGGCCGAGCACCGCGGTCGTACCGGCGCGAGGCACCGGAGGGGCCGCCGGCATCCCCGGCCCGGCCCGAGCGCGCGGGACGAGCCGAGCTCCCGGGCTCAGCGGTACCGGGGAAGCCGCCGAGCCAGCACGATCCCGAGCACCGTGAGCACCCCGCACAGCACCAGGGTCAACGACAGCGGCACCGAGGAACCGCCGGACGAACCGACCAGTGCCAGCGCGCCGATCGGCAGCAGCCCGCCCGCGACGGCCGTGCCGAACGAGATGCACAGCCCGGTGCCGGTGTAGCGGGCGTCCACCGGGAACAACTCGGACAGCAGCGAGGGCACCGCACCGTTGAACGCCGCGTAGCAGAGCGTGCCGACGAGCATCGCCAGCAGCATCGCGCCGAACCCGCCGCCGTCGATCAGCCAGAATGCCGGGAAGGCCCACAGCACCAGCACGATCCCGGACCCCGCGGTGAGCCGTTCCCGGCCCCACCGGTCCGCGTGCACCGCGAACACCACCGTCAGCACGACCAGCAGCAGCGAGGCGAGCACCAGGCCCAGCTGCACGTCCACCGCGCTGAGCGCGGGCACGTACTGCTTCGTGTACGCCACCAGCCCGGTCATCAGCACGTACAGGAAGGAGCAGGACGCCGACCACATCAGCGATCCGGCCAGCAGCGCGAGCCCGTGGTCGCGGAACACCGCGCGCACCGTGGGCCGGGCGCTGCGCTGCCCGCTCTCCCGCTCGGCGAGTTCCGCGAGGAACGCGGGGGTCTCCTCCAGGCGCCTGCGCAGCACCAGGCCGAGCGCGATGAGCAGCGCGCTGGCCAGGAACGGCAGCCGCCACGCCCAGGACAGGAACGCGTCCTCGCTGACCCACAGGTTCACCACCAGGATCACCGAGCTGGCCAGCCCGATGCCGAGCACCGTGCCCAGCTGCACGAACGCGCCGTAGAGCGACTTCCGCTTCGCCGGGGCGTGTTCGACGGCGACGAGCACCGCCCCGCCCCACTCGCCGCCGACGGCGAGGCCCTGCAGCAGGCGGCAGACGACCAGCAGCACCGGCGCCCAGAACCCGGCGACCGCGAACGGCGGCAGCAGTCCGATGGCGACGGTCGAACCGCCCATCACGAGCATCGAGGTCAGCAGCGCGGTGCGCCTGCCGCGGCTGTCGCCGAGCTTGCCGAACAGCAGCGCGCCCAACGGGCGCATCCCGAACGCGACGGCGTGCGTGGCGAGCGCGGCGAGCGTGCCCATCCACGGGGAGGCGCCGGGGAAGAACAGCGGCCCGAACACCAACGCCGCCATGAAGGAGTAGATGATGAAATCGAAGATCTCGATGAGCGTGCCGAGCAACGACGAGCCGGCGATGCGGGCCGCCGACAGCGGACGTCCTGCGGTGGCGGGTCTGTTCGCGCACGCGGGTTCCGCGGCCGTTCCGGACATGGGGGTACCGCCTAGGGGTGAGGGGTGGGGAGGGTCAGGCCGCGCGCAGGGCTTCGGCGTAGTCGGCCGCGCCGCCCGCGCCGCCGATCGCCAGCACGTGGTCCATCGTGGACCGGGCGTCGCCCCCGAGGTTGTCGGCGAACTTCGCGCGAATGTCCGCATCGGACAGCGGGCGTTCGGTGTGGCCGCGGTTGACGTCCTCGCGGCGGTGCAGCCTGCGTCCGCCGGTGAGCACGATCTCCACTTCGGCCGAATAGGCCTGCGGGAAGCGGCTGTTCGGATCGTCGGCGATCTCCACGCGCTGCGCGAGGCGCAGGATCTCCTGGTCCGCCAACGCTTCGTCGGTGAACTCGGCGAGGGTGAGCCGGTCGCGGGCCAGGCAGGCCCCGGCGATGAACGGGAGGCTGAACTTGGCGTCGTAGTCGTCCTGCGGAGCGCGCTTGCGCTCGATCGGCTCGCACACGGCGGCGGCGGGCGTCTCGTGGATGTGGCAGCGCACCACGTCGACCTCGGCGGCGCTGAAGCCCTCGGCCTGCTTCAGGTGCAGGATCGCGTCGGCGAACGCGTGGGTGAAGTGGCAGCTCGGGTACGGCTTCACCGCGGTGGCCAGCAGTTCCCAGCGTTCGCCGAGCCCGTCGAGCGCTTCGGTGGCGTCCCAGCCGTCCGGGCCGAGGTGCGTGGCGTAGAGCCCGTATCGCCCCTCGTAGACCTGCTCGGGCCCGGGCCAGCCGACGGCGGCGAAGGAGGCGGCGGTGAGCGCGCTGGTCGCCGCCCACCCGGGGTGCAGCCGCTTGGTCCACGCGCCGTCGGCGAGGAATTCCAAGATGCCCGAGGCCATCGAGCCGACGATCCGCTGCGCTTCGGCGATGCCGTCGGCGTCCAGCCCGGCCAGCTTCCCCGCGCTCACCGCGGACCCGAAGGCCCCGGCGAGTCCGGTGGGGTGGAAGCCGCCCGCGTGGAAACCGCCGTGCGCGACGGTGCCCACCCGCGCGGTGATCTCGATGCCGAGGACGTAGGCCAGCAGCAGGTCCTCGGCGGAGCGCCGGTGCTTGAGGGCGGCGGCGATGCTCACCGGCAGCGCGCTCGCCGAGACGTGGGTGACCGCGGGCAGGTGCGTGTCGTCGAAGTCGAGGCCGTGCACCAGAACCGCGTTGAGCAGGGCGGCTTCGCGCAGGGCGAGCCGGTCCGGGAGCCCGATGACCGGCTGGTCGCCGGGACCGAGTTCGGCGGCGGCGCGCCGGGCGCGCCGGGTGAACTCCTCGTCGACCGCGGCCAAGGCGACGCCGACGGAGTCGAGCGCGAGGTGCCGTGCGCGGCGCAGCACTTCGTCGGGTACGTCCCGCAGCGTGGTGCGCGCGGCGAATTCCCCGAGCACGTCCGCGATGGCAGGCATGGGCGCCTCCTCGGCCTCGTCATTGATGACCCGGCGGATGCGCGGCCGCATCCGGCCCGCACAGTGTGCAACCACCCACCGCGCCACCACAAGACAAAAGTCTGACGTTTTCGCCGAGGCGGTTCGAGGAGTCCTCGGAGGACTAGTCCTCCATGCGTTCGTAGAGGGGCTTGAGGCCCAGGAGGTGTTCGCGCACCAGGGTTTCGGCGATGTCGGCCTCGCCACCGGCGACCGCCTCGTAGATCTTCACGTGGTCCTCGTCGATGCCGTCCCAGGCCGGGCGCGAGATCCGGTCCCGGTGCATCCGGCCGCGCAGCACCGCGTTGATCGGGCTGCACATCACGTGCAGCAGCGGGTTGCCGCTGATCGACACCAGCGTGGTGTGGAAGTCCCAGTGCACGGTGAAGCCTTCGTCCGGATCGAGGTGCCCGGTGCCCTCGACGGTCCGGCGCAGTTCCGCGAGGCCGTCCTCGTCCGCGCGCTCGGCGGCCAGGCGCGCCGCGTGCGGCTCCAGCAGCAGCCGCGCCTCGATCAGGTTGTCCACCGACATGCCGCGCGAGTTGACCAGCAATCCGAGGCTGCCGCCGAGGTTGTCGGCGATGCGCCCGGCATCCGGGGCGGCCACGAAGCTGCCGCCGGTGACGCCGCGAGTGGTGTCGATCAGGTGCTGGCTGGCGAGCTGGCGCAGCGCCTCGCGCACGGTGCTGCGGCTGACGCCGAACATGCTCCCGAGCTCGGTCTCGCTGGGCAGCCGCGACCCGGAGGGCAGCGCGCCGCTGACGATCTGGTCGCGCAGCTGCTCGGCGACCTGCCGGTACGCCGCCTGCACCGGGCGCACCCGCAGCTTCGCGGATTCGCCGCCTCCTGGCCGGGTGGCCGCCATGATGCCTCGCTCCTCCTCGCGCCGGACCGGGTTCCGGCCGCTCCCGGTCAGCGTACGGGACCGCACCGGACCGGCCGGAACACTGGGAACTCAATTGTCTGACGTATTGCGCGGCGGCGCTCGGCGGCCGCATACTCCGAGGCGTTCCCGGCGCGGCGGCCGACCCCCGGACCGCGTCCGCGACAGGCACGAACAGGAGGTGCGGCGGTGGCCGTGCACGGAGGTCAGCAAGGGCGCTACTTCGAGGACTTCGTCGTCGGAGACATCTACCGGCACCCGCTGGGGCGCACCATCAGCGAGGCGGACAACACCTGGTTCACCCTGCTCACGATGAACACGCACCCGGCGCACTTCGACGCGCACTACGCGTCGAAGACGCCGTTCGAGAAGGTGCTGGTCAACTCGGGCCTGACCATCGCGATGCTGCTGGGCCAGAGCGTCAGCGACATCAGCCAGCGGGCGGTGGCGAACCTGGCGATGAACAACATCCAGCTCACCCACCCCGTCTACGTCGGCGACACCCTCTACGGGGAGTCGATCTGCACCGGCAAGCGGGAATCGAAGTCGCGCCCGTACGCGGGCCTGGTCAACGTGCACACCCGCGCGCTCAACGCCGAGGGCGACGAGTGCCTGTCGTTCGACCGCACCGTGCTGATCTACAAGCGGGACCAGGCCGAGGCCATCGACTCCTTCCCCACCGCCAAGAACGGCCCGCTGTCGCTGGACGACGACGGAGGTGCGCGGTGAACCGGCTGCCGCTGGCCGACGTGCGGATCCTCGCCGTCGAGCAGTACGGGGCGGGGCCGTTCGGCTCGGTGCACCTGGCCGACCTGGGCGCGGAGGTCATCAAGATCGAGGACCCGCGGTTCGGCGGCGACGTCGGCCGCCTGACCCCGCCGTACGCCGAGGACGGCGATTCGCTGTTCTTCGAGGCGTTCAACCGCAACAAGCGCTCCGTCGTGCTCGACCTCACCAGCCCCGCCGGCCGCGAGGTCTTCGAGAAGCTGGTGGGCGTCAGCGACGCGGTGTACTCGAACCTGCGCGGTGACGTGCCCGCGAAGATGGGCATCCGCTACGACGACCTCAAGCACCTGAACCCGGCGATCGTGTGCTGCTCGCTGTCCGGCTACGGCATGACCGGGCCGCGCGCGAAGCAACCCGGCTACGACTACATGCTGCAGGGCCTGGCCGGCTGGATGTCGGTGACCGGCGAGCCGGACGGGCCGCCCACCAAGTCCGGACTGTCCATGGTGGACTACTCGGGCGGCCTGGTGGCCGCGATCTCGCTGCTGTCGGCGATCCACGGCGCGCGGCGCGACGGCGTCGGCTTGGACTGCGACGTGAGCCTGTACGACACGGCGATCGGCATGCTCACCTACCTCGCCACCTGGCACCTCAACGCCGAGTTCGAACCGAAGCGCACGCACCACTCGGCGCACCCGAGCCTGGTGCCGTTCCAGAACTTCCCCACCGCCGACTCGTGGATCGTGATCGGCTGCGCGAAGCAGAAGTTCTGGGAGAAGTTCGTCGACGTGCTCGGCTCCCCCGCCTGGGCCGCCGAAGCGCGGTTCGCCACCACCTCGGACCGCTACGCGCACTCCGCGGACTGCGTGCGGCTCATCGAGCAGGAGCTGGCGCGGCGCGGCACCGCCGAGTGGCTGGGGCTGCTGGAGGCCGCCGGTGTCCCGTGCGCGCCGATCAACACGATCCCGCAGGCGTTGCGGGAGGAGCACACCGAAGCCCGCGGCATGGTCGTCACCACCGAGCACCCGCGGTTCGGCGAGGTCAAGCAGGTCGCCTCCCCGGTGCGCGCGGGTGAGCCCAGGACCGACCACCAGCGTGCGCCCTTCCTCGGCGAGCACACCTCGTCCACATTGGACGATCTGCTCGGGCTGGACGCGGCGGAGTTCCAGCGGTTGGCCGGCGAAGGTGCTTTCGGAGCGAATGGAGACGCGCCGTGGATTTCGAGCTGAACGAGGACCAGGCCCAGTTCCAGCAGGTGCTGCGGGACTTCGTGGACGCGGAGGTCGTGCCGGTCGCGCAGGAGTGGGAGCGCGCAGGCCGCTACCCCGCCGAGATCGTGGCGAAGATGGCCGACCTCGGCCTGTTCGGGCTGCTGATCCCCGAGGAGTACGGCGGGGTGGACGCGGACTTCGTGTCGTTCACCCTCGTGTTCGAGGAGATCGCGCGCGGCTGGATGGGCGTGGCGGGCATCCTCGGCAGCCACTCGGTGTCCACCTGGATGCTCAGCAGGCACGGCACCGAGGAGCAGAAGCGCACGTACCTGCCCGAGCTGGCGACCGGCGTGCGCCGCACCGGCATCGCGCTGACCGAACCGGACGCGGGCACCGACCTGCAGGGCATCCGCACCACCGCCGAGCGCGACGGCGACCACTACGTCATCAACGGCAGCAAGATGTGGATCACCAACGCCCGGTACGCCGACCCGCTGCCGGTGCTGGTGAAGACCGACCGCACCGCCTCGCCCGCGCACAAGGGCATGAGCGTGCTGCTCGTCGACGCGGGCACCCCCGGGTTCACCGTCACCAAGGACATCCCGAAGCTCGGCTACAAGGGCACCGAATCCTGCGAGGTCGTGTTCGAGGACGTGCGGGTGCCCGCGGCGAACCTGCTCGGCGGCGTCGAAGGGCGCGGGATGCAGCAGGTGCTCTCGGCGCTGGAGACCGGGCGGCTCAACATCGCCGGGCGCAGCCTCGGCATCGCGCAGCGCTCCTACGACGAGGCGCTGTCCTACGCGGGCGAGCGCAAGGCCTTCGGCAAGCCCATCGCCGAGTTCCAGGCCATCCAGATCCGCATCGCCGAGATGGCCACCCAGCTGCAGGCCGCGCGGCTGCTGTCCTACTGGTCGGCCAGCAAGCTCGACCGCGGCGAACGCGCCGACCTGGAGACCGGGATGGCGAAGCTGTTCGCCTCCGAGGTCGCGCTGCAGGCCGCGCAGGACTCGATGCGGGTGCACGGCGGCTACGGCTACTCGGCGGAGTTCGAGATCGAACGGCTCTACCGCGACTCGATCCTGATGACCATCGGCGAGGGCACCAGCGACATCATGCGCACCGTCATCGCGAAATCCCTCTCCGCCGGGAAGGGGAAGGTCGGATGGTGAGCACGCGCAGCTGGCTGTTCTGCCCCGCCGACCGGCCCGAGCGGCTGCGCCGGGCCGCCGACACCGCCGACGCGGCCGTCGCCGACCTGGAGGACGCGGTGCACGTCGACGGCAAGGCCGCCGCCCGCGAGCAGCTCGTCCCGGTGCTGCGCGAGGACCCGGTGCGGGCCTGCCGGATCTGGGTGCGGGTCAACGGCGACGAGCACCTGGCCGCCGACCTCGCCGCGCTCGCCGGACTGCCGGTCGCGGGGATCGTGGTGCCCAAGGCCGAGCCGGAGCTGCTGCGGGCCGTCGCCGAACGGGTGGACGTTCCGCTGCTGGCGCTCGTCGAGACCGCGGACGGCCTGTGGCGGGTGCGGGAATCGGCCGCGGTGCCGCAGGTGCGGGCGCTGACCCTCGGCGAGTACGACCTGGCCGACGACCTCGGCACCTGCTCCCCGGAGGTGGACGCGGAACCGCTGCGGTGGGCGCGCTCCCGCGTCGTGGCGGCCGCGGCCGCCGCCGGGCTCGACCCGCCGCCCGCGCCGGTGTCCGCGGACCTCGCCGACCTCGACTCGTACGCGACCGAAACAGGACGGTTGCAGCACTTCGGGTTCTTCGGCCGGATGTGCGTCCACCCGAAGCAGGTAGCGCGGGTGCACGCCGCGCTGCGCCCCGCCGCCGACGAGGTGGACCGGGCGCGGAAGGTGGTGCTGGCCGCCGACGCCGCCGAACGCGACGGCCGGGCCGTGCTCGTGGTGGACGGCCGCATGATCGACGCGCCGGTGGTGCGCCGCGCGCGGCGCGTCCTCGACCTGGCCACCGCCGACCTGGCGACCGGTCACGGGTAGGCGCGGCGTTCCAGCAGCGGCGTGAGCCGGTGGTCCACGAGGTCGCGCATCACCAGCGCCGTGTCGGTGCGCTCCACGCCGGGGATCGCGAGCACCTGTCCGGCGATCCGGTACAGGTCATCGGTGTCGCGGGCGACGACCTGCACGAACAGGTCGGCGGGGCCGCTGATCCCCGCCACCTCCAGCACCTCGGGGATGGCGCGCAGCTCCGCGGCCACCGGCCCCAGCAGGCTCTGCGTGACCTGCACCGTCATCAGCGCGCGCAGCGGGTAGCCGAGGGCGCGGGGGTCGACGCGGCGCTCGAACGAGCCGAGCACGCCCCGCTCCTCCAACCTGCTCACCCGGCTCTGCACCGTGTTGCGGGACAGGCCGGTCTCCGCGGCGAGCGCGCTGATCGTGGCGCGCGGGGCGCGGGACAGCGCCAGCAGCAGCCGGGCGTCCACGGCGTCGACCGGGTCCTGATTTGGCACCTTGCTCAGCTCCTTCCGGACGATCACGGGCGGACTTGAGCATTCTGCTGCATCACGCCGCGCTGACTTGTGCAGAAAACGAAGTGTTGGTGGAGTTCCCACCATTCATGCCCAGCGGTGGCCGCGGGTCACCCGGTTCGTGAGGAGTTCGACCGATGGCCGACGACGCAGTCGCCCAGCACAGCGGTACGCGCGAGCAGGAGGCGCTCGCCGAGATCGAACGGCGGGTGCTGTGGCTGTCCACCGCGATCATCCACGAGGCGAACCGGAACCGGCCGAACCCCTCGGGCCTGAAGGTGGGCGGGCACCAGGCGTCCTGCGCCTCGATGGTGTCGATCATGACGGCGCTGTGGTTCCACGAGCTCGGCCCCGACGACCGGGTGTCGGTGAAACCGCACGCCTCCCCCGTGCTGCACGCCATCAACTACCTCATCGGCGAGCTCGACGAGCGCTACCTGCCGACGCTGCGCGAGTTCGGCGGCCTGCAGAGCTATCCGAGCCGTTCCAAGGACCCCGACCCGGTCGACTACTCCACCGGGTCCGTCGGCATCGGCGCCACCGCCCCGATCTGGGGTGCGCTGGCCCGCCGCTACGTGCGCTCCACCACCGGGGGCGGCGGCACCGGACGGCAGTTCTCCCTCGTCGGCGACGCCGAATTGGACGAGGGCGCCGTGTGGGAGGCGCTGCTGGACCCGGCCGTCGCCGAGCTCGGCGAGCTGGTGTGGGTCGTCGACCTCAACCGGCAATCTCTGGACCGGGTGGTGCCGAACATCGCCGCCGGGCGGCTGCGCGGCATGTTCGCCGCCGCGGGCTGGCAGACCTTGGAGCTCAAGTACGGGCGGCTGTTGGAGGAGCTGTTCGCCCGGCCCGGCGGCGACGCGCTGCGGGACCGCATCGACACCATGACGAACCCGGAGTACCAGCGGCTGCTGCGCTGCGACGCCGCGCAGCTGCGGGACCGGCTGCCCGGTGACGGCCCGGCGCGCGAGGCCATCGGCGCCCTGATCGCCGAGCTGGACGACGCGACGCTGCTGGCCGCGATCCGCAACCTCGGCGGCCACGACCTGGGCGCGCTCGGCGAGGTGTTCGGCGAGATCGACGACACCCGGCCCACGGTGATCTTCGCCTACACCGTGAAGGGGCACGGGCTGCCCACCGAGGGGCACCCGCAGAACCACTCCTCGCTGCTCACCCACGAGCAGTTCGCCGAGCTCGCGCCCCGGCTGGGCGCCGAGGTGGACCGGCCGTGGCAGCGGTTCGACGCCGGCACCGCCGCCGGCCGGTTGTGCGCCGAGGCGGGGGCCCGGCTGCGCCGCGAACCGGTGCCGGCCACCGCGCCGCCCGCGCTGCCGCTCGACATCGGCCGCACCCCCACCGGCACCGCGACCACGCAGGCCGCGCTGGGACGGGTGCTGCTGGACCTCACCCGTCAGTCCCCGGAGGCGGCGCGGCGCGTCGTGACCGTGTGCCCGGACGTCAGCTCCACCACGAACCTCGGCGGCTGGGTGAACAAGGTCGGGGTGTGGTCCTCGCGGCAGCGCCGGGACTGGTTCGCCGACGACGCCGAGACCATCCTGCACTGGCGGGAACAACCCACCGGCCAGCACGTGGAACTGGGCATCGCCGAGACGAACCTGGTGGGGCTGCTGGGCGAGCTCGGCTCGACCTGGAGCAGGTGGGGCGAGCCGCTGCTGCCGATCGGCGTGCTCTACGACCCGTTCGTGGAACGCGCGCTGGAGCCGTGGGCGTTCGGCATCTACAGCGGCGGTCAGTCCATCCTCGTCGGCACGCCCTCCGGGGTGAGCCTGGCGCCGGAAGGCGGCGCGCACCAGTCAGTGAAGACCCCGTCCATCGGGCTCGAACAACCCGGCTGCACCAGCTACGAACCGGCGTTCGCGCAGGACGTGGAGTGGGCGCTGCTCGCCTCGCTGGCGCAGCTCGGCAAGCCGGGCGGCACCTCCGCCTACCTGCGGTTGTCGACCCGGCCGCTGGACCAGAACCTCGCCGCGGTCCCGGCCGATCCGGCGGCGCGGGAACGCCGCAGGCGGCAGGTCGTCGCCGGGGCGTACCCGCTGCGCAGCACCCCGGACCCGAAGCTCACCATCGCCGCGATGGGCGTGACCGTGCCGGAGGCGCTGGCCGCCGCCGACCGCCTCGGCCAGGCCGGGGTGGACACCGACGTGGTGTGCGTGACCAGCCCCGACCTGCTGTTCCGCGCGCTACGGGCACGGCAGGGGCGCCAGGACGGGTCGAGCTGGATCTTGGACCAGGCGTTCCCCGCGCACCGGGCGGCACCGCTGGTGACGATCGGCGACGGGCACCCGCACACCCTCGCGTTCCTGGCGACGGTGAACCGGGTGCCGAGCACCACCCTCGGCGTCACCGACTTCGGCCAGTCCGGTTCCCCGGAGGACGTCTACCGCCACCACGGCCTGGACACCGACACCATCGTCCGAGCCGGGCTCGACCTGCTGGCCTGATCCACGTCGGCTGGGCCGAATCCACAGCGGAGGAGATCCGGTCCCCGAACTCGTCCCGCCGGTTCCCCGTCATCGGCGAAGCCGTCGAGCCGCCGACCACCCGAGAAACCGGACCCCCGCGAGTTCTCAGCGGTTCCCTCGCGAAGACGGCGATGTCGCCGCGGTGCTGCACGAGAAATGGATCCCGCAGCGAGGGAACCGCTGAGAAGTCCGCCACCCGACCCCCGGGGGCAACCGAGCGGCGGGGTCACTCATGCGGCGTCGATGAGCCACCAGTTCTTGTCCTGGTCGCTGTTCGGCTCCAAGACGACGACCTCGTTGAGCGCGTTGCCGTAGTACGGCGCCACGACCTGTTCGGTCGACCGGGACACGATCTTGTACTCGTTTCCGCCGAACGACCTGCTCGGCAGGGACCACTGGAACTCGGGGACGTGCCTGCACTCGCCCTGGGTGAGCGCGGTCTTCCCGTAGTACTGGCCGCCCGGCTTGAGGCACTTCCCGGTCTTGTCGTTGCGGATCAGGTAGTAACCGCCGGAGTTCTCCACCGACCAGCGGTCACCGTCGGCGGTGCTCGCCGAATTCCACGCGTACATCCAGATTCCGTCGTTCGAGTTGTTCCCGTAGTTCTGCGGGAGCAGGCTCCCATCGGTGGCCGAGTTGATGATGCGCAATTCCGCGGACGCCGCACCGGCCGCACCGGCGAGCACTCCGGACAGCGCGGTCAGCACCGCGGCCGCGAGGACGCCGAACCGGACGAGAACACGTTGCATGGCACACCTTTCCCAGAAGTAGGCGAGCCGATCCGGCCGCCACCATCTTGATCGGCGACCGGCAACCGGAACTCGATCACACGAACGGGCGGACGGTTCGATTTCCGGAGCCGTTCGACAATGGAAATGAACACTTCGAATTCCGCATCGGGGAGGACCCATCTGTTCCGCAGCTGGCGGCCATCGAGAACGGTCGTTGGACCGGGGCGGACATCGGCCGAACACTCGGAGCGAGCGCACCGGACGCATTCCGGAGCGCCGGCACCCCCGAGAGGAATCCCGACATGCCTTCGAGCGATCTGGCCCGGTTGATGCGCTGCTTCGCCGCGCGGGCGCTGCTGCTCGCGCTCGCGCTGGGGCTCGCGGGCGCGCAGCTGCTGGCCCTGCTGGCGCTGCTGGCGGCGACCGGCCTGCTGGCCTGGTCCGGTGCTCCCGCGTCCACCGCCCGTCTTCGACCCTGCGCGGCGGATCGTGGTTCTTCCTGCTCCGCAACGGAAGTCGAGGGATAGGCCGTCAGCCGACGAGGTGCGCGAGCAGCGCCCGAGCGGCCGGGTTGGTGAGCTCCGCGGAGCGCCCGACCAGGCGGATCGGCCGGACCAGCGCCGGTTCCGCCAGCCGCGCGTGCGGCAGGCCGGAGCGCTCGGCGACGACGTCCGGCACGATGCTCACCCCGAGCCCCGCCGCCACCAGGGCGATCAGCAGCGGGACGTGCGTGGCCTCGCAGACCCGGTTGAGCCGCACCCCGGCGTCGGCGAACCCGCGCGCGATCATCGCCTGCAGGCTGCTGCCGAGGAATTCGACGAACGGTTCGTCCCCGCACTCGGTCAGCCGCACCCGGTCGCGACCGGCCAGCCGGTGCCCGGGGTGGCAGACCAACGCCATGCGCTGGGTCCACTCGCCGAAGCGGACGAGCTCCGCGTCGAACGGGCCCTCCCCGGCCACGTACGCCAGGTCCAGCTCACCGGCCACCACCGCGTTCGCCAGGTCCGGCATGATCCCTTCGCGCACGTGGATGCGCACCCCCGGGTACCGCAGCCGGAACTCACCGAGCTCGGCGGGCAGGTCGAGCACCGTCAACGTCTGGATGGTGCCGATCGACACCCGCCCCCGCGACAGGCCCTGCACCGCGGCCACCTCGCCGCGGGCCGCGACCACGTCGGCGGTGATCCGCCGCGCCGTCGGCAGCAGCGCGCGGCCCGCCTCGGTGAGCAGCACCTTGCGGCTGGTGCGCTCGAACAGCGCGGAGCCCAGCTCCACTTCGAGCTTGCGGACGGACGCGCTCAGCGCGGACTGCACGACGTGCACCTCGCGCGCCGCCCCGGTGAAGCTGCCGTGCCGCGCGACCGCGAGGAAGTGCTCCAACTGCCGCAGCTCCATCGGCCCACGGTAGCGCCACCCGCCGGGACGAGCGCCGAGATGGTGGTCACGGCGGGGCGTTCCTCGACCGCCGCCGGCCCGTCCTTCGTGGACCTTCCGGGAAGCCGCCGCGGGGCGAACGCCGTCGACGTCCGGTTCGATCCCGGTGCCGCGGCCGGCTGCCGTGCGAGGACGCGCTCCCGAGCACCGACGCGCTCGCCGCTCCCCGTTGCTCCAGGTGGCGCAATTCGGCGCGTTCGGCCACGTGGCCGCGGGTTCGGGGGTTAGCGTGCCGGGCCCGACCTCGCGGCCGATCGCCGTGGGGGCGCGACGCCCGCCGGTGCGGGCGGCCCGCGAGGTCGGGAGCGACGCGGGGGAACACCTGGGGCCCGCGTCGACCTCGATCGGAAGGAGCATCCACATGATCAGCCGACGATGGCGCGGAGCGGCCGCGGCACTCGCCGCCGGACTGGTCCTGAGCATCCCGGCCACCGCGCAGGCGGCCGGTGACGCGGCACCCGTGGCCGAGCAGCCGACGATGCTGCTGGTGCACGGGTTCAACACCGACCCGCCGACGTCCTGCAACAGCTCCACCTGGAAGACCGCGCTGGAGTACTACCAGCACCCGGGCGGCCGGGACCGCGGCTCGCTGCGGACGATCGGCTACTACGCGGGCGATTCCGCGCACTGCGACGACGTGATCGGCGACGGGGAGGCCACCAAGAACCGGCCCATCCAGGAGATCGCGAAGGACTTCGCCAACCACATCCACGCGAACTACACGGCGAAGGGGAAGCAGGTCGACATCGTCGCGCACTCGATGGGCGGGCTGATCACCCGCGTCGCGATCCTCGGCACCCGGGAGGGCTGGAGCGGGTTCCCGTCGGAGGTGGACGTGCGCAACGTCGTCACCCTCGGCACCCCGCACCAGGGATTGCGCGACGGCTGCACCAAGGACGAGTTCGAGGCGAAGAAGTGCAGCAGGCAGTGGCACCAGATGACGCCGACGAAGGACGGCGGCTCCGGGTTCATCGACAAGCTGCACGAATCCGCGAAGGGGAAGGACGACCGCGGCCTGGACGACCCGTGGGCGAAGGACATCGACTGGAGCCTCGCCGGGTCCACTGAGGACGGAACCGTCTCGTACCCCTCCGCGATCGACAAGGGGTACTTCGCGCACCAGAAGTACGGCTTCGACGAGGACCTCGACGGCGACGGGTCGAACGAGTGCTCCGACCCGGAGATCAGCCACGGCGCGCTGCGCTCCACCAAGGGAGCCGGCGGGTTCTGCCTGCGCTACTGGCACCACGGTGCCGGCGGCGGGCCGCACACCACGGAGAACGGCTGGTCCCCGCTGAAGGTGGCGTTCAAGGCCGCCACGCACATCGGTGATGACCTGCCGAAGTGACTCCCGGGCCCGGGGGGGGGGGGGGGGGGGGGGGGCGCCCCGCCGGGGGGGGGGGGGGGGGCGGCCGGGGGGGGCCCCCCCCCCCGGGCCGGGCGGGGGGGGGCGGGG
>NZ_JAIUJZ010000091.1:1748-27138 GCF_020176775.1 Saccharopolyspora sp. 6M | reverse complement strand
CCCCGCCGCCGGCCACCCCCCCGGCGCTGCCCCCCCCCCCCCCCCGCCGCGGGGCCGCCCCCCCCCCCCCCCCCCCCCCCCCGGGCCGGGATTCCGGGTCCTCGCACCGGGCGGCGTCACCGCACCGGGGCCCGGTGGTCGGTCGCGCGCAGCCCCAGCAGGTCGTCGGTGTCGCCGAGGTCGTGCAGCCGCCACACCGGCATCCGCACCGCTGAGCGCACCCCCGGTTCGGGGTCCAGCAGCTCGCGGCGGCGCAGCATCCGGTGCAGGTGCTCGGCCGGATCGACCCCGCCCTCCGGACCCCGGTCCAGCAGCACCGACAGCGGCACCCCGCCGTCGGAGATCGACGCGTCCACCCGGTGGCCGTTCAGCACCTGGTCCAGCTGCACCGACATCCCCGGCAGCAGCTCGTGCAGCCGCCGCTGGTGGACGTCCGGTTCGGGCGCGCGGTGCCCGCGGCGCGCGGCCGCGAGCAGGTCCGCGCCGATGCCGTGGCGCCCTTCCCAGAACGTCGCGTCCCCGACCACCACGAGCTGCGAGCGCGCCCGGGTGATCGCCACGTGCCACAGGTCGCAGCGCCGGTCCAGCCAGCGTGCCGCGCCCTCCGCGACGCCGGGCGCCGCGACCGGGGAGAGCACCACCGCGTCGCACTCCCCGCCCTGGAAGTCGTGCACGGTGCCGATGCGCACCCGCGGATCACCGGCGAGCCGCTGCTCCAGCAACCGGCTCTGCGGGCGGAACAGCGCGATCACGCCGATCGTGGCGTGCTCCGGCAACGAGCGGCGCAGCGCCGCCACCACCCGGGCCACCACGGCGGCCTCCTCCGGGTTGTGCCAGCTGCCGCCCCGCTCCGGCGCGCACGCGCGGCCGGGCACGTCCCGCCACTCCAAGGCGGGTCGTTCCATGGCGGGCCTGCCGCGGATGTCGGTGAGCACGACCTGCGCCTCGCCGGGGAACAGGCCGGCGGCGGTGTCGGCGATCCGCGGGTGGCAGCGGTGGTGCTCGTCGAGCCGGATCGCGCCGCCGGTGGCGCGTTCGGCCGCGTGCCAGGCGCTGTGCCGCCGGAAGCTCAGCGCCCGCTCCTCCAGCCAGTCCGCCGGGATCCGCAGGTCCCGGCGGATCCGCGACTCGGCCGCCGGGTCGAGGTGCGTGACGTGCGCGAGCTGCCCGGCATCGCCGAGGACGACGGCGCGGCGCGCGCGGAACAGCAGCGGCAGCAGCGCGGCGATGCCGCAGTGCGCGGCCTCGTCGACGACGACCAGGTCGAACAGGGCGGGCGCCAGCGGCAGCCGCGCCGCCTCCTCGCAGGTCGCGGCCCGGCTGCGCACCGCGGGGTCGCCGTCGTCCTGCTGCCGGACCGAGGCGAGCAGCACCTGTTCGGCCGCGGTGCGGGCCGCGTCCTGCGCGCTGCGCAGCGCGTCGGCGAGCCGCTGGTCGTCGGGGCGCTCCCGCAGCAGCGCCCGCTGCTCGCGCCACGTGTGCTCGGCCGCGGCGAACTCGGCGACGGCCCGGCAGATCGCCCGCGGGTCCCGGTCCGCGCAGTCCCCCGGTTCGATGCCGAGGGCGCGCTGCACGCTCGCACGCCGCCAGCGGGTGAAGATCCAGGCGTCGGCGGCCCCGCCGGCCCGTCGCGCCCACCGGCGCGGGCGCGGGCCGATCCGGTCGGCGAGTTCGACGGCGGTGCGGCCCAGCGACTCGGCGGCGGTGCGCCGCCGCCGGCCGGCCGCGCGCAGCGCAGCGTCGATGCGGCCGATCGCGCCGAGGTCCAGGCGGGCCCGGACCGCGCGTCCTTCGGCCGCGGTGAGTTCGGCGAACGCCGCCGCCAGGTCGGGCGCCGGGCCGGGCCGCCCCGCCTGCTCGGCGCCGGTGCGCACCAGCGCGCCGGGCACCGCCGCGCAACGCCGCCACACCTCGTGCACCGCGGGGTCGTCGGCGGCGGCCGCGTGCACCCGCTGCCCGGTGCTGACGGCGGTCGCGACGAGGTTCGCGACCAACGCGGTCTTGCCGCTGCCGGGCGGACCGGTGACGGTGCTGAGCCGCCTGCTCATCGCCGTGCGCACCGCCTGCCGCTGCGATTCGTCGGCGGGCCACGGCAGCACCGGTCGCGGCGGTTCGTCGACCTCGGTGGTGTCGCCGTCGAGCAGCGCACCCAGTGCGGTGCCCGCGACCCGGCCGGGTTGTTCGGCGATGCCCGCCAGATCGTCGAAGGCACCCGGGCTGATCAGCCGCGGCTGTTCGGCGAACAGCACCGCCACGTTGCGGGCGCCGTCGCCGCGACCGTCGAGGGATTCGTCCAGGGCGTCCGGCTCCGGTCGCGCGCCGCCCGGCAACCGGTAGGTGCCGTGCAGCAGGTCGCGCACGTCGGCGGCCATCCGCGCGCGCCGCCCGCCGCGCCAGCCCGGCGCGAACCAGGCGGCGAGGGCGTCGGTGCCCTCCACGCCGAGCCGCCGCCGCGCCAGCCCGCGGTGCGGCAGCACCGGCCCGACGGGGCGGAGCCTGCGTCCCGCACCGGAACCGACGGGTTCGACGCGGCGCACCAGCAGCGGCGCGAACTCGGCGGCGGCACCGGCGCGGCCGGGCAGCAGCACCGCCGGGTAGCCCGCCCACAGCGGGCGTCCGCGCCGTTCCGCCTCGTCGAGGAACGCGGCCGCGCCGGGTGGCACCGGTGCGCAGCCGTCGTCGTCGAGCTCGCCGGACAGCAGCCGTTCCCGGCCGGGCAGCACGACGTACCGCTCGCCGGCGGCGCGCACCGGGATCAGCCCGGAGTGCGGTTCCTCGGCCAGCAGGCAGCGCCGGTAGTAGCCGAGGACCGCGGCCAGGTCCGGGTCGTCCCGCTCCGAGTCGTCCCGCTCCGGTGCGGGACCCGGTGCCCGCCGCGCGCGGAAGGAGAGCGCGATCGCGTCGTCCACGTCGACCGCGGACCGCACCGGTGGTCGCTCGCCCGCGGCCCGCAGCCGCCGGTCGAGGTGCTCGAACAGCGCGTCGGCGGTGAGCTCCGCCCCACCGCTCCCCGCGGTGCGCCACGCCTCGGCGAGCCGCTCGGCGAACGCGCCGGTCCCGGCGAGCACGTAGGTGCCGCGCGCGGTCAGCGGGCAGCTCCGCACGGACGTTTCTCCTCGCTGCGGCGGCGAATCCACGATCGCGACCGCGTGCGCGGCGCGGCACGCTTCGAGCTGCTCGTCGACGAACCCGGCGTGCACCCCGGTGCCCGCGAGGTCGTCGGGATCGGTGTCGGCGGCGAGGAACACGTGCTCGCCGCCGGGGCCGATCGCCCCGGGTGCGGCGAGGTGCAGCAGGGCGAGCTCGTCCGGCGCGCAGCCGTCGAGGAACTCGGCGATCTCGGCGCGCAGCCGGGCCGCCGACGGGTCCCGCACCACGCGCACCGGCCGGTAGCCGTCCGCCGTGAGCCGCCGGACGCCCGCCGCGTGGTCCCGGCCGACGCCGATCAGCAGCGCCCGGCCGCGGCGTGGCCGGGTCACGCGTCGGCCCGCAGGTCGCGCGGGAGCGCCCGGACCAGTTCGGGGCATTCGTTCGGCCGGCCGGACAGCCACATCGACCGTCCGCCGAGCACCAGCTCCACCTCGTGGGAGGCGTCGCGGGCGCACCACTCGCTGATCGCGCAGAGCAGCGCCGGTGCGGTCACCGCGCCGGAGGATCCCAGCGACGCCCACAGCAGCGGGCCGGGGGCGTCCTGCTCGGTGGCGAGCGAGACCTGGACGCCCAGGGCGTCGCGGAGCTCGTCGCGCAACGATCGCACCAGCCGTCCGCCGCGGTGCGGACCACCGCCGACCGCGACCCTGATCCAGAAGACCGTCGAGCCGTCCGCCATGCCGCCCTCTCCAGCTGAATCCGCTCAGATCGCCGCAGATCTTAGAAGATCACCGACTCGATCCGGTCGAATTTCCCGAGATGGCACCCCGACAGCGCAGAACTGAGATGATCTCAGCACGGTCCGCCGGGTGATCCCGCAGCCGCGCGGGGTCAGGCCGCCGTTCGGGGGCGCGCGGTGCGCAGGTGGAACGCGGCGCTGGACGGGTGCGCGTATTCCGGCAGCAGGTGGTCCAGCCGCTCCCCCGCGTCGAACCCCGCCGCCCGCAGCAGTTCCCCGGTCTTCGCGGCGGTGAGCCCGCTCCAGTTCGGCGTGGCCCGCCCGATCTTCCGGTAGTCCCGGAGCACCTTGGGCAGGTAGCCGTGGTCCGCGCCGGGCCGCAGCGAGGCCAGCACCCGGCGCGCGTCGTGCCGCCAGCCGTGCCACACGCCGTCGGCCAGCAGCAGCGCGCCGCCCGGGGCCAGCACCTGTCGCCACACCCGCAGCGCCCGCACCGGGTCCGGCAGGGTCCACAGCACGTAGCGGGCGCTGACCAGGTCGAAGCCGTCGCCCACCACCTCGCCGACGTCGTGCCCGCCGCACTCGGCGAACCGGACGTCCACGTCGCGGCGCCGCGCCTCCTCCCGGGCGTAGCCGAGCATCGCCGGGGACGGGTCGACCGCGGTGACCTCGTGGCCGAGCTCGGCCAGCAGCGTGCTCAGGAAACCGGTGCCGGTGCCCACGTCCAGCACCCGCAGCGGCGCGGTGCGCTCCGGGAACGCCGCGTGCACGGCCTTGTCGCACACCGCGCGCCACGCCTCGCGCTTGTCCTGCGCGTAGCGCTCGTAGAAGTCGTTGTAGGCCGCGGCCCGCTGGGTCCAGTTGTCGCGGACGGCTTCGATGGCGCGGTCGGTCACGGGTGGGTCCTTTCGCCTGGGTCACCTCACCCTGGGCGTTGTCGCAACCGATGTGCAACAGCCTCGTCCGCACGGGAACGCAAGTCACATCCCGGGCCGTTCGCGGCCACCTTGCCCCGAGTTCTGCCCGATCGGACCTTCCACCGGACCGATCAACCACGGAGAGTAATGATCAGTACCGATCGGAGGGCGTTCATGCGAGTGCCACGCGCACGCGGTGTACCCGGCCAGGACCGACCCCGCCCGATGCCCCACCAGCGGCCGGACCCCGCGCCCGCAGCTCCGGCCCCGGCGATGTCCAGCACCGGCGTGGTGCACCTGCAGCGCACCGCGGGCAACCGGGCGGTGGCCCGTTCGCTGCAACGGGCGCCGGAGCAGGAGTCGTCAACGGCGCCCGGCTTCCTGCGGCAACCCAGCGGCGGGTTCCACGCACTGGTCCCCGACTCGATCGAAGCGCTCTCGGTGAAGGACAAGCTGCTGGACCGCCTCGTGGAAGGGCCGGTGTTCAGCGACTCCGAGATCGCCGACCTCGAGCGGCAGGACCCGAAGTGGCTGCGGGCGATCGGTACCGGGAGCTACGCGGAAGCGGTGGCGTACGCGACGGAGGGCACCTACTACGACTGGCTGCGCCTGGCACCGGGGAAGCGGCTGCTGATCGCCACCGTCGAATGGCGGAAACGCCTCGGCCGCACGGAGAAAAGCCCGGCCTTCACCCTGGGCAGGCACCTGGACCTGCGCGGCGACGCCGTGCCCGCGGCGGATCGCGAGCGGGTCATCGCGGAACGCGACGAGCAGATCAAGGACGCGTTCGTCCGGACTTTGGCGCCCGCGTTCGAGGACGACCCGCTGGTGTCCGCCGACGACGCGAAGCGGAACGTGCGCGCGAACACGATCCTGAGCCGGATCTTCCTGATCCTGCAGAACGGTCTGAAGGTGTACGACGACGCCGCCGCCGACCACGTCGACTACGTCGACGGCGACGTGGCCAGGGCCTTGGCGCACGGGGGCCGGGTCAACATCCGCATCCCGGCGCTGGGCGCGGACGGTCCCCCGCCGACCGCCCTGCTGGATTGGCTCGGCGTCACGGAGAACGGCGTGAACGCGCGGGAGAAGGAGGAGAAGCGGGACTACGCCACCCACCACATGGACATCAGCGGGACCGACGAGTTCGAGGAACGCGGCGGCATGGCCGCGTCGGCCTCCAACGTGCTCTCCCGCCTCAGCGACGAACAGGTCCGCATGTGGGGCCTGCCCCTCGCCGCCGACGGGATGGGCGGGCACGACTTCAACGGTGACGTGATCCTCCCGGACAACTCGCACGGGCACCTGCTGCTGATCTTCACCCCGCCGCAGCAGGACCAGGACGGGGCGTTGCAGGTCGGCATCGAGACGATCGGCCCCGGCGGCAAGAGCCCCGTCGGCTACCGGCACAACGCCCTGTCCACGGAGGCCACCGCGAACCCGGAATCCAGCTTCTACGGCCACAAGAAGGACAAGATCGGCGGTGGCCGGCTCAAGGACAACCAGCGCTACGTGCCGCTGGCGGAGCTGCCGCTGGGCTGGGTCCGATTCCTGGACGAGGTGAAGGAAGACTGGCAGGACCGCCTGTTCAAGGCGGGAGACGACCTCCACTCCCGCCGAGCGCTCTACGGCGAGCTGGTGGGCAGGCGCACGGGCCGGTTCACACCCAGCACGCTGGGCGAGCGCTCCTTCCTGCTCACCTAGCCGGCTCCGCCGACCTGATCTCGGCCAGCTGCGCGGTGATCGCGGCCATGATGCGATCGGTGGCCTCCCGCAGGACGGCCGCGGTGAGCGGCAGGCCGATCAGGTCGTCCAGCGGCACCGGTGGTCCGGCGGCCAGCTCGACCGCGGTGCGCCGGAACAACCGTGGCGGGCGGCGGCGCGGCAGCAGGCGGTGCGTGCCCCAGTTCGCCAGCGGCACCACCGGAACCCCGGTGCTCAGCGCGACGCGGGCGATGCCGGTGCGCCCGCGCGCGGGCCAGTGCGCGGGATCGTCGGAGAAGGTGCCCTCCGGGAAGAACACCACGCATTCGCCGTCCGCGGCGGCCCGCACCGCGTCCCGGTAGGCGTCCTGGGCGCGGGCCGTGCCGCGGTGCACCGGGATGTGCCCTCCGGAGCGCATCACGTTTCCCACCAGCGGAATCCGCCACAGGTCGGCGCGTGCCAGGTAGCGCGGGACGCGTCCGGCGGCGAGGCAGAACGCGGTGGCGGTGATCGGATCGGCGAACGACAGGTGGTTCGTGGCCACCAGCACCCCGCCCGCGGGCAGGCCCCCGCGCAGCCGCAGCCGGGAGCTCGACGCCAGCACCGGCCACACCAGGTCGATGGCCAGCCCGAACCAGGGGCCCCGGCCGCGGCGGGGGAAGCGCCGCCCGAGCCGGACGGCGTCGCGCAGGCGTTCCGAGATCAGTCGCACGAGGTCCATTCGTAGCCGACGCCGTACCGGACTGGTCGGTCGGCCCGGCGCGCGGAGGCACCGGCGCACGGGTGCTCTGGTGGACGGCCGTCCCGGGCACCCGGCGGCCAGGGCACCCGGCGGCCAGGGCATCCAGCGTCCCGGGCACGCGGTGGCCAGGCATCCGGGGGCACCGGCGCACGAAGGCCCCGCCCGGCCCGGTCGGCCGGACGGGGCGTCCGCACCCCGCGCCGGGTCACATCTGCTGCGCGCCCGCCTTGATGGCCTTGCGGATGCGGGTGTAGGTGCCGCAGCGGCAGATGTTGCGGATCTCGTCCAAGTCGGCCTCGGTGATGTCGCGACCTTCCTCGGTGACCTGCCGGACCTTCGCGACCGCCGCCATGATCTGCCCGGGCTGGCAGTAGCCGCACTGGGCGACGTCCTCGTCCAGCCACGCT
Source organism: Saccharopolyspora sp. 6M (assembly GCF_020176775.1). Taxonomy (NCBI): domain Bacteria; kingdom Bacillati; phylum Actinomycetota; class Actinomycetes; order Pseudonocardiales; family Pseudonocardiaceae; genus Saccharopolyspora; species Saccharopolyspora sp. 6M. The sequence continues at coordinate 19,539 of NZ_JAIUJZ010000091.1, read as the reverse complement.
TCCTGCATCGGGTGCAGCTCGCGGCCGACGGTGCCGGGCAGGCCTTCGATCGTGGTGACCTCGTCGTCGGGCTCGATGTCGCCGACCCGCACCGAGCACGGGTTGAACGCCTTGCCGTTGATGTGCGAGGTGCACGCCTTGCACACGTTGATGCCGCAGCCGTACTTCGGCCCGTAGAAGCCGAGCACCTCGCGCAGCACCCACAGCAGCCGCACGTCGTCTTCGATGTCCACCGTCACCGTCTCGCCGTTGAGCCGGAAAGTGTGCTGTCCCATGCCGAAAGCTCCTCCCTCATCGCGCCGCGCGCGGTCGACCCGAGCGACCGCCCGCACAAGTCCAGTCCTTCGAAAACCCCGCCGCGCACCTGAACCCCGCACGGCCCACGTCCTTCTTCTCGTCAGCGGCGAAGCCGCTAGCAGCGACCCAGCACTCAACCGGATCACCCGCGGGTTCTCAGCGTTCTCCTCGCGAGGACAGCTTTTTCGCATGTGGCGGAGCCACCTGTGAAAAAGATCCCGCAGCGAGGAGGACGCTGAGGTTCCGCCACCCGCCCCGCAAAAGCAGGACGACCGGCGGACAAGACTCAGTAAACGAAGTCCAGGCCGTTGGTGGGTGATTGCGGCACGGGAGGCACCACCGGCTTCGGATCGAAGCTCAACGTCCCGTGGTTGATGGGGAAGCTCGTCGGCATCGTGCCGGTCGCCGCCCCGTAGGCGCAGGCCGTCGCGGCCATCGAGGCGGGCACCCCGAACTCCCCGGCACCGCCCGGTTTTCCGGTGGTGGGCGGCATGATGATGACCCGCACGTCGGGCGGGGCGTTCCACTGCCGAGTGTAGAAGTAGTCGTCCCAGCTGCCTTCGAGGAACGTGCCGTCCTTGAGGTGCAGGCTGGAGGTGAGCGCCTGCGCGATGCCGTCGGAGATGCCGCCCTGCATCTGCGCTTCCAGCCCGCGCGGGTTGAGCGCGAGCCCGGTGTCGACGGCGAGCACCACCTTCGTCACGCGCGGCCCGGTGACGGCGTTGCGGATCTGCCGGTTCACCGTCTCGGGCCGGCAGTCGATCTCCACGAGGACCGCGACGGCGCCCTTGTACTCCTTGTGCACGGCGATGCCCTGCGCGCAGCCGTCGGGCATCGACCGGCCCCACTCCCCTTCCTCGGCGACCTCGTCGAGGACCGCGATCAGGCGTTCGTCGTCGAGGAAGGAGCGGCGGAACTCGTAGCGGTCCTTGCCCATCTTCGCGGCCAGCTGGTCGACGATGAGTTCCTGGGCGGTGCGCACGTCCGGGTTGAACAGGTTCCGGTTGGAGCCGGTGGGGAACGTGTCGTACTGCATGATCTCGTTGAGCAGCTGGGTGGTGACCCCGAACTTGTAGGGCACGCCGACGGTCAGCTCGAACACCGGCACCGAGAACGCGGCGAAGTTGCCCAGCCCCAGCGGGGGCAGCCGGGCGGCGACGGACGTGATCGCCTCCGCGAAGCCCATCGTGTAGTCGGTGGCGATGCTGGTGTGCCGCTGCTCGAAGGTGAGCACCTTGTCGTCGACGTAGCTGGCGCGGATGCGGGAGGTGCACATCGGGTGGGTGCGGCCCTGGCGGCATTCGTCGGTGCGGTGCCACATGAGCTTGACGGGCTTGCCGAGCTCCTTGGAGATCTCCACGGCCTCCAGCACGACGTCGTTGAACATGCGCCGGCCGAACGCGCCGCCGCCCTGCTGGACGTGCACGCTGACCGCTTCCTGCGGCAAGCCCAGCTTCGCGGCGACCTCCTGCTTGCACAGGATCGGCGATTGCAGGCAGGACCAGATCTCGGCGCTGCCGGGGCGCACGTCGGCTACGGCGGTGTTCGGTTCGAGCGCGGCGTTGTTGCGGAAGTGGAAGGTGAACTCTCCCTCCACTGTGGACCCGGTGTCCGGGACGACGAGCGGAATCTCGGAGGCCTTGATCTTCTCCAGCACGGTGTCGTCGGATTCGCCGTCGACGGTGCCGGGTTCCCAATTCACCTCCAACGCGCGGACCGCGTCGATGCACTGGCCGAAGGTGCGGGCGCGCACCGCGACACCGGTGGAGATCGGGACGACGTCGGTGACGCCGGGCATCCCGCGCACGTCGTCGAGGTTCACCACCGACTCCGGGCCGCCCTTGATCGTCGGCGGGCGGCACACCATCGTCGGCAGCGCGTCGGGGATGTCGAGGTCCATGCTGAACTTCTTGCGGCCGGTGACGGCGTCGAGGGCGTCGACCCGGTTGTGCGGTTTGCCGAGGACGCGGAACTCGCTCTCCGGCTTGAGCACCGCCTCGACCTGCTCGGTGACGTCGCTGGCGGCCTTCTGCGCGAGGTCGCCGTAGGGCAGCTGGGTGCCCGCGACCGAGCTGATGATGCCGAGCTTGCTGGTGAGCAGTCCGACGGGTTCGCCGAGCTCGTTCGCGGCGGCCTGCAACAACCGACCGCGGGCGATGGCCGCGGCCACCCGGACCGGCGTGTAGATGGAGATCGCCGTGTTGGAACCGGCGGTGAACTGGTTGAACAGCAGCTCGGGGCGGGCGTCGGCCAGCGACACCCGGACCTTCTCCACCGGCAGGTCCAGCTCCTCCGCGATGATCATCGCGACCATGGTGGTGATGCCCTGCCCGCTCTCGGTGCGCGGCATCTCGAAGGACGCGGTGCCGTCCTCGTGCACCTGCACCGAGATGAGGTTCGAGGTGGGCAGCGCCGACTCGGTGAGCAGGTCGTTGAGATCCAGGATGTCGGAGGGTTCCGGCAGCGCCGCGTGCGCGGTCGCCGGATCCGCGAACTGCCCCAGCTGCGCGGCGGCGGCCACGGTGGGCGCGGCCAGCAGCAGACCGAGGAACCGGCGGCGGTCGAGGCCGGTGGCCCCGGGGTCCGGGCTCTCCAGGCTGCTCGGCCGAGGTCCACGGCCTGGTCGGGAGGTGCGGCGCTGGTCCATCGCGCTCCTTCCGCCGCCTCCCCGTGCGGCGGGGACGGCGATCGATCGACGTTGATCGGTGGTGGGATCGGAGACCCATCCTGATCAGCACCGGCCCGCGGATCGAGGGCGTTCCGCCCACCGATCCGCACCGGATCTTGTGCGGATTGCCATCACGCGCGCCGCCGGATGGCCCATCGGGTGCTCGCACGACTGGTGGACTTGCCGTGATCCGGAAATTACCCTTCCCCGAACGGCGCTCGCGGGAGCCGCAAAGGAGCGGAGCTCATGACCGACGAATCCACCACGGAACAGCCAGGTCAGGACACCGGCGACGGGGAGCAGCGGATGCTCGCCGGGCTGGCGCGGGCCTCGCTGGCGAGGGTTCCGGAGCTCGCCGACGCGCTGGTGGACCAGACGTGGGGTTCGGTGTACACCCCGGACGGACCGGTCGCCAAGGACGACCTGTGGCGCTCCTGCCGGGACAACATCCACGGCATGCTCACGACGCTGAGCGGCACCGGCCCGTCCCGGCCGGACCTGCTGGGACCGGCCCGCAGCACCGGCGTGCGCCGGGCGCAGCAGCACTGCCCGCTGGACTGGGTGCTGCACGCGTGGCGGCTCAGCGGCCAGGTGCTGTGGGCCGACATGGCCGAGCACACCGGGGCGCACGGCCCGCAGCACCTGCGGGAGCTGGTCGGTTCGGCCGGGGAGCTGTGGGGCGTCACCGAACGGTTCTCCATCGAGATGGCGCTGAGCTACCACGCCGCGGAGCAGGAATTGCTCGGTGGCGCGGAACTGCGCAACACGATGATCATGGACGCGCTGCTGGACGGGCGGGCCACCGAGGTGCGCGGGGAAGCCGAGCACCTGCTCGGGCTGGGACGCGGCAAGCGGTTCGTGGTGGCCGTCGCCGAAACCTCCGGGGAGCGCCCCGCGTCACCGCGCGAACTCGCCGACGGGTTGCGGCGGCGCGGCCTGGACTCCACGTGGCGGCTGCGCACCGGTTGCCAGGTCGGGATCATCGGCGTCGGCGAGGGCCAGCCCGCCGAGGTCGCGGGCGCGCTGCGCGAACGCGCGGTGGCGCGCATCGGGGTGTCCCAGTCGCTGTCGGCGCTGATGGAGGTCGGCGCCGGGTACCGGATGGCGATGCTGGCGATGACGACGCTGCCCGCGCACCGGCCCGGCGCGGTGTCGCTGGACGAGTGCCTGCCGGACGCCTTGGCGCTGAGCTCGCCGGAACTGGCGGACCGGATGGTGCTGGTGACGTTCGGGCCGGTGCTCGCGCTGCCCACCGCGGAGCGGGAGGAGCTGCTGCACACGGTGTCGGTGTGGATCCGCTCGCTCGGCTCCACGCTACGCGCGGCGAAATCGCTGTACTGCCACCGGAACACCGTGCTCAACCGGCTGCGGCGGATGGAGTCGCTGACCCACCTGGATCTCAGCGATGTGACGGTGTGGCCGCAGATCCTGCTCGCCCTGTCCATCCTCCGCCGCGGAGGCCGCCTCCCAGCCGAACCCGACACCCCCTGACCGGACCACGACCGCAGAACCCACCCACCGAGCCACATCGTCCGCCTGTCAGCGGCGGAGCCGCTCGCCTTCGCTTCCGCCTGTCAGCGGCGGAGCCGCTGAGCTGACGACCACGCACGCAACCGGACCACCCGCGGGTTCTCAGCGCTTTCCTCGCGAGGACAGCTTTTTCCCTCGTGGCGGAGCCACTCGGGAAAAAGATCCCGCAGCGAGGAAAGCGCTGAGGTTCCGCCACCCGACCCCCGAGCAACAGGAGCGGGACGAACGATCACACATCGCCGGTCGCGAAATACGCTCGGCAGCGACCTTCGTCGTCGTAGTCGGTGGCGATCTCCAGGACCTGCTCCTCCCCGACCGGCAGCAGCGAGGAGCTGTAGTTCGGGCACGGGTCGTCGCGCGCCGCCGGGACCTCCACAGGTGCGGGGATCGGGACGGGCGTGCTCGAACCCGGCTGCTCGGTGACGAACAGCGTCGCCCCGTTGCCCTCGGCGACGGTCCCGTCGGCGTGCTTGAGCTCCTGGCCGACGGTGACGACCTTCCCGTCCGGCGTCACGGTGATCTTCGGTGCGTGCGCGAAGAACCGCCCGTCCTCGGTCGCGAGCAGCGTGCCGTGCGCGGCCGGATCGCCCCAGTCCGAGCCGTCGTCGGAGAGCCGGAAGTAGGCGGCGCAGCTGTACGGGTCGCCCCCACCGCAGATCTCGTAGGACAGGTAGTACCGACCGTCCGGCAATGGCCGCACCACCGCCATCCCGGGTCGCAGGTCGCCTTCCGGGACCTGCACCACCGGCTCCGGCGCGCCCCAGTTCACGCCGTCGGTGGAGGTGGTGCGGTGCAGCACCTGGCTGTGGCCGGGCTGGTTCTCGTCGGCGTAGTAGCAGCCGAGGGTTCCGGCGGCGTCCACGGCCAGCTCCGGTTCCCACATGCCACCGGTGCCGGTGGCGGTCGCGCAGGTCGACAGGTACGTCCAGGTGCGGCCGCGGTCCTGGCTCTGGAACACCGGCAGCCGCATCCGCCGGTCGGTCTCCTGGTCGGCGCCCGCGCTGCCCGTCCACAGCAGCGTCCCCGCGGGCAGATCTCCCACCGGGTTCGGCAGTTCCAGCAGGGAGCCGCAGCACAGGCCGTCGCTGAAGCCGTCATCGGTGATGCGGCCGACCTCGGTGAAGGTGGCGCCGTCGTCGGTGCTCTCGTAGAGGGGGACGGAACCGCCGCCGGGACCGAAGCTCACCGTCGCCGTCAGCACCGCCCCGGAGTCCTCACCCGCGTGCCGCAGCCGGACCGTGGTCGGGTAGTAGGCCACGTCGTCGGACAGCGGGGTCCCGGTCGCGGCCGGTGCCACCGCCGATCCGGTCCCGTCCGCCGGCCCGGCCTCCACCGCTGATCCGGCCCCCGTCGCTGATCCGGCCCCCGTCGCTGATCCGGGCAGCGCCATCGCCGCCAGCACCCCGCACAGCAGCAGCATCCCCGGTCTCGCACGCCGCATCGGTTCCCCTTCCGCCCAGCCCACGAGCGCACCCGCTCGATGATCAGGGGGAAGTCTGCCCGTTCCGGGCGGTTCGCGGTAGCCGCCGACAGTGGCAGCCCGCGGGCTCATCGCCCCGCCCACTCCGGGCCGTCGGGGAAGCGGAAGCGGCGCAGCGACTCGGGCAGGATCCGCGCGCTGTAGCCCGGTGCGTCCGGTGGCAGGTAGCGCGCGCCGCGCAGCCGCACCGGGTCGGCGAAGTGCTCGTGCAGGTGGTCCACGTACTCCACCACCCGCCCGTCCATCGACCCGCTCACCGCCACGTAGTCGAAGATCGACAAGTGCTGCACCAGTTCGCACAACCCCACTCCCCCGGCGTGCGGGCACACCGGCACCCCGCGCGCGGCGGCGAGCAGCAGCACCGCGACGGCCTCGTTGACCCCGGCGAGCCGGCACGCGTCGAGCTGGCAGACGCCGATCGCCTCCGCCTGCAGGAACTGCTTGAACATGACGGCGTTGTGCGCGTGCTCGCCGGTCGCGACCCGGGTGGGGGCGATGGCGCGCTGGATCGCGGCGTGCCCGAGCACGTCGTCGGGGCTGGTGGGTTCCTCGAACCAGTGGACGTCGTGCTCGGCGAGGCCGCGGTGCCAGCGGATCGCGTCCGCCACCCCGAGCGCCTGGTTCGCGTCGATCATGAGGCGGCGGTGCGGGCCGAGCTCCTCGCGGGCGATTCGGCAGCGCCGCCGGTCGTCGTCCAGGTCCGCGCCGACCTTCAGCTTCACCGAGTCCCAGCCGGCGGCGACCGCGTCCCGGCACAGCCGCCGCAACTTCGCGTCGTCGTAGCCGAGCCAGCCCGCGCTGGTGGTGTAGGCCGGGTAGCCGCTCTCGCGGACGCGCCGCTCCCGCTCGGCCCGGCCGGGTTCGGCGCGCCGCAGCAGGTCCAGGGCCGCCGCCGGGCTCAGCTCGTCGCGCAGGTAGCGCCAGTCCACCAGGTCCACGATGCGGTCCGGCGCCATGTCGGCCAGCAGCTTCCACACCGGCTGGTCCGCGAGCTTCGCCGCCAGGTCCCACACCGCGTTCACCACGGCGGCCGTCGCCAGGTGCAGCACCCCCTTGTCCGGGCCGAGCCACCGCAGCTGGCTGTCGGCGGCCAGGTGCCGGGCGAAGCCGCCGAGGTCCGCGGTGATCTCCTCGACGGGCATCCCGCGGACCCGGCGGGCGACGACCTCCACGGCGGCCACGACGAGCTCGTTGCCGCGGCCGATGGTGAAGGTGAACCCGTGGCCCGCGGGGACCCGCGGGTGGTCGGTGCGCAGTACCAGGTAGGCCGCCGAGTAGTCCGGCGCCGGGTTCGTCGCGTCGGAACCGTCGAGCTCCCGCGAGGTGGGGAACCGCAGGTCCACGGTCTCGAAGTCCAGGATGCGGGCGGTCATCGGCGGCTCCTCGCTGCGGCGGCTCCAGCTCGAACCCACCAGACGATCCGGCCGCGCGCAAGGAGGAATCCCGTTGCCCCGCCCGGGATTCCTCCATCCGGACCTGCGCTCAGCCCGCGCGGCGGCCGACGCGTTCGACCGCGGCGACCAACGCGGCGCCCTGTCCGGTCAGCGCGTCGCGGAGCCGGGCGACCTGTTCCGGCCGCGCGCGCTGCGGCGTACCCGCGTCGAACGGCGGCGCCGGGTCGTACTCCAGGACGAGCTGCGCGAACTCGGCGGTCTCCGCGTCGAGCAGGCGGGCCACCAGGGTGAGCCCGAAGTCGATGCCCGCGGTGACGCCGCCGCCGGTGATCCGGTTGCCGTCCTCGCACACCCGCTCGGCGGACACCTCGACGCCGAGCCCGGCCAGCAGCTCCCGCGTCGCCCAGTGCGTCGCTGCCCGGTGCCCGTCGAGGAGCCCGGCCGCGGCCAGCACCATCGACCCGGTGCACACCGAGGTCACGTACCCGGCGGTGCGCCCGCGGTCGGCGAGGAATTCCAGCACGGCCGCGTCGGACAGCAGGGCGCTGACGTCCCCGCCGGGTACGAACAGCACGTCCACCTCGGCCGGGCAGTCCGCGAAGGTGGCCGTCGGCTCGATCCGCGCCCCGCTGTCGCAGCGCACCGGGTCCGGCGTCGCCCCGACCAGCGACACCTGCATGCCCGCCGCGGTGAACACCGCCTGCGGGCCGACCAGGTCGAGCAGCGTCATCCCGTCGAACACCAGCATCGCGGCGGTGCGGGCGGGTGCGCCCGGGTTCTCGGTCATCAGTCCTCCGTCGTTCGATCCGATGACCTCACGCTAGGAGCGATCGACTCCCCGGAACCGGGGTGGAACGGCCAGGTTCCGCCGGATTCCGGCCGCTCACCGCCTGCGCGGCGCGGCCCGGTCCAGGTCGAACAGGTCGTAGAGGCGCTGTTGCACCTCGGTGCGATCGGTGATCACCCGGCGGGTGCGCGGCCTGCCCCCGGTCGACGGGTAGCGCAGCACCGTCTCCTGGATGCCCGCGAGCTGCTCGAACATCTCCCGCACCGACAGGTCCAGCCCGGCCTGGTTGGCCTCCTGCCGCATCAGGTGCAGCACCGACACGGCCAGCACCGAGATCATCCGGTCCACCGCGATCCGCTCCGCGTCCGCCCGCCCGCGCGCCTGCGGGCCGCGGAGCCTGCCGAACGTGGAGTCCAGGTGGTAGCGGGCGCGGTAGGCGGTGATCACCTCGGCGGCGGACCACGAGTCCCGGTCGGTGACCAGCAGCTGCTTGCCGAAGAACTCCGCGGCCACCCGCCTGCGCGCCGCCGCGTCGATGTGCCAGTGCAACCGCAGCTCCCCCGGCGCCGACCCCTGCAACGAGGTCACCAGCACCCGGTCCAGCCAGCGCACCCGGGTGATCCGGGAGATCTCCGCGAGCACGTGGTCCCGGGACCGCCGGTTGTCCCCCGCGGCGAGCGCCTCGGCGAGCCCGTCGAGCCGCCGCGCCGCTTGGCCGAGCGCCTCGGTGAACCCGCGGGCCTGCGCGGCGTGCAGCGTCTCCGAGTGGGTGAGCAGCACCCGCCTGCTCACCCCGTCCACCACGGCCCGGGTGTCCAGCGCCGTCAGCCCCGGCAGCCGCCGCGGGTCCACCGGGCGCCGCGCCGTCGGCGGATGCGCCAGCAGCTCCGGGTGGTCGCCGGGCAGCAGGCCGCCGACGAAGCCCAACCCCGCGTCCGGGTGCGCGTGCGGATGGGTGCCCGCGTCGTGCACCACGGTGATCTCGCCGGTGCCCGCCCGTTCCCGGTGCCGTTCGGCGAGGCGCTGCGCCAGATCCCCGTACGGCGCGCGGTCGGCCCTGCCGCACAGGTGGTCCTGCGTGAGCAGCGGGATCGTGCCGTCCCGGCTCACCAGCACGCCCATCCCGGCCGGTTCGCCGCGGTCCGGTGCGGCCGGGGAGCTCAGGTGCGGAACGTCCACCACCAGCGCGGGCAGCACGTCCGGGGCGCCCAGCTGCGCGCGCACCGCGGCGGCCATCCCGAACTCCACCTCGCGGCGCTGCTCCGGGCCGACCTTGCGCAGCGCGCGCCGCATCCGGCCCGGTTCCCACAGCTGCGCGGGCGGCTCGGGGCGGATCAGCCGGGACACCTCCGGCCACCACCGCGCCGGTTCCCGGTCCGCGGTGGCCCGGTGCAGCACGGCCAGCGCCACCACGGTTCCCGCCGAGACCGCCGTGCGCTGCCTGCCTACGGCCGCGTCCACGATCCCGGCCAGGTCCAGCCGCCGGATCGCGCCCCACACGGCGGCGACCTCGCCGAACGCGAGGTGGCGGGTGTGCTCGGGTTCGGCGGCGACCCGGTCCACCGCGGCCGCCACGTCCTCGGCGGTGCCGAGGTAGCGCTGGGCCACGATGCGCGGCTCGCCGTCCACCCGCGCGGACTCCACCGCGTAGTAGTAGGTGCGGCCCCCGATCCGCTTGCCGACGATCGAAGCCATGCTTTAGGTAATACACGCGGCCACGGCCTCCGACAACCGGATGTGAGCCGCTGATCAGGCACGACACCCCCGGTGACGGCGCGGTGACGGGTGGCCGCGTTCGTGTACTGGCGAGGGCCGCCGGGGGCCGCTTAGCGTTCCCGCATGGCTTCCGACGACGTTCCCACCACCGCGGCCGCCCCGAACGCCTCCGCGATGCGCCGCGCCCTCGCCCGCGCGCGGGACGGCAAGGCGCTCGACCGCGACGAGGTCACCGTGCTGCTGCAGGCGCGGGACGCGGACCTGGACCGGCTGGCCGAGTACGCGGCCCGCACCCGCGACGCCGGGCTGCGCGACGTGGGGCGCGAGGGCGTCATCACCTACAGCCGCAAGGTGTTCATCCCGCTGACCCGGTTGTGCCGGGACCGCTGCGGGTACTGCACGTTCGTCACCGTCCCCGGCCGCGTCGAATCGCCCTACCTGTCCCCGGACGAGGTCCTCGACATCGCCCGCAAGGGCGCGGCGATGGGCTGCAAGGAAGCGCTGTTCACCCTCGGCGACCGTCCGGAGGACCGGTGGACGGCGGCGCGCGACTGGCTCGACGCGCACGGCTACGACGACACGCTGTCCTACGTGCGGGCGATGGCGATCCGGGTGCTGGAGGAGACCGGCCTGCTGCCGCACCTGAACCCGGGCGTGATGAGCTGGCAGGAGCTGCAGCGGCTCAAGCCGGTGGCGCCGTCGATGGGCATGATGCTGGAGACCACCGCCGCCCGGCTGTTCACCGAGAAGGGCGGCCCGCACTTCGGCTCCCCCGACAAGGACCCCGAGGTGCGGCTGCGGGTCCTGGAGGACGCCGGGCGCACCACGGTCCCGTTCACCACCGGCATCCTCATCGGCATCGGCGAGGACCACGGCGAGCGCGCCGACGCGATCTTCGCGATCCGCAAGGCGGCCCGCGCCTACGGCGGCATCCAGGAGGTGATCGTGCAGAACTTCCGCGCCAAGCCGGACACGAAGATGCGCGCCACCCCCGACGCCGACCTGCAGGAACTGGCCGCCACCATCGCGGTCACCAGGATCGTGCTCGGCCCGAAGATGCGGGTGCAGGCGCCGCCGAACCTGATCGGCGACGAGTACGCGCTGATGATCCGGGCCGGCATCGACGACTGGGGCGGGGTGTCGCCGCTGACCCCGGACCACGTGAACCCGGAGCGCGAGTGGCCGCAGATCGACGAGCTGGCGCGGCTCACCGAGCAGGCCGGGTTCCGGCTGCGCGAGCGCCTCACCATCTACCCCGAGTACGTGCGGGCGGGCGAGCCGTGGCTGGACCCGCGGCTGAACGCGCACGTCGCGGCGCTCGCCGACCCGGACACCGGCCTCGCCAGGGAAGGCGTGCAGCCGACCGGCATCACCTGGCAGGAACCGGACGGCGGCTGGCAGAACCTCGCGGGCAGCGGGCGCACCGACCTGCACGTGGAGGTGGACACCGTCGGGCGCACCGGCGACCGGCGCAGCGACTTCGACTCGGTCTACGGCGACTGGGGCGAGCTGGCCGAGCGGGTGCCGACCGCGCCGCGCCGGATGGACTCCGACGTGCGGGCCGCGCTGCGGCGCGCCGAGCAGGACCCGGCGAACCTGCCGACCGAGGACGCGCTGGCGCTGCTGCACGCCGACGGCGCCGACCTGGACGCGGTGACCGCGCTGGCCGACGGGCTGCGCCGGGACGCAGTCGGCGACGACGTGACGTTCGTGGTCACCAGGAACATCAACTTCACCAACGTCTGCTACACCGGCTGCCGGTTCTGCGCGTTCGCGCAGCGGCGCACCGACGCGGACGCCTACACGCTGTCGCTGTCCCAGGTCGGCGACCGGGTGGACCAGGCGTGGGCGGCGGGCGCGACGGAGATCTGCATGCAGGGCGGCATCCACCCGGACCTGCCCGGCACCGCCTACTTCGACCTGGCCGCCGAGGTCAAGCGCAGGCAGCCCGGCATCCACCTGCACTCCTACAGCCCGATGGAGGTCGTCAACGGCGCCTCCCGCACGAACCTGTCCATCCGGGACTGGCTGACCCGCGCGCACGAGTCCGGTGTGGACTCGTTGCCGGGCACCGCCGCGGAGATCCTCGACGACGACGTGCGCTGGGTGCTCACCAAGGGCAAGCTGCCCACCTCCAGCTGGATCGAGGTGGTCGGCACCGCGCACGAGCTGGGCATCCCCACCACCTCCACGATGATGTACGGGCACGTGGACACCCCGGAGCACTGGGTCGGGCACATCAAGCTGATCGGTGAGCTGCAGCGGAAAACCCTGGAGAAGACCGGGAAGCGCGGGTTCACCGAGTTCGTGCTGCTGCCGTTCATCCACCAGAACTCGCCGATCTACCTGGCGGGGCTGGCGCGCGCGGGCACCACGCCGCGGGAGAACCGGGCGGTGCACGCGGTGGCGCGCATCCTGCTGCACGGGCTGATCGACAACATCCAGTGCTCGTGGGTGAAGCTCGGCGATGACGGCTGCCGGGACGTGCTCGCGGGCGGGGTGAACGACCTGGGCGGCACGCTGATGGAGGAGACGATCAGCAGGATGGCCGGTGCCGACAACGGTTCCTACAAGACGATCAGCGACCTGGCGGAGCTGGTGGCGCCGACCGGGCGCCCGCTGCGGCAGCGCACCAGCCTGTACGGCAGGCCGGACGAGGAGCGCGTCGCGGCGGCCACGGCCAGCGACGGGGTGACCCCGGCGGTGCGCCGGTCGCTGCCGGTCGTGAGCTGAGCCGGTTTCGAGCGGGGCCGGTCGCGCACGCGCGGTCCCCCCCGCCGCGCTTCCCGGGGAGTTCCGGAGCGCGGAACCGCCGGAGAACGCGGGGTCTCCCGACGGCACAGGGCTTCCGGCGGCACGGGGCTTCCGACGGCGCAGGGCTTCCGGAGAGCCCGTGAAACGCGAACTCGGACCGGATGGTGGACCGCGAACGGTCTCGCCCGGTCTCGACGATTCACCATTGTCGAGCGCGCGGACGCGCCGTTCGTCAATTCCGCTGTCGATTTCTCGCCAAGCGAGTCGCACGACCACCCGACGGCAGCCGCGCACCGCGGCGCCGAACCGGGCCGCGCCCCACGCGCATCCCGCTCCGCACCGCCATGACCTGCGGGTGAGCACTGCGACCACGGGTCCACCCGAGCCGGTGGGTGGACCGCGGCCGATCGCATCACCGCCCTGCGCCGGCATCGCCCGCGAGACCGGGAGAGCCCTTCGGAACCGATTCCGACGACGAGCAGGGGTGAGTTAACAACACGGCAATCGCGGGGTCAAGTTCTCATCCGACGATCCGGGCGGAACTCCTTTTCCCATTCACATCTCCGGGAATTCCCGGGGCGATCTCCGGTCTTGACTTTCGGACGCGGGACCGCAGAATCATGGGAGCGTTCTCACGGGAGCGGCCACCCCACGGGCCACCCGCGAGCGACGACGAGCCGGACTAGTCCCGCGCGGACCGCCGCCCACGTGGCGACCGCGGAACCCGTCGGACACGCCCTCGTCGGAAAGGCTCGCCGTGCCGCTCCCCCTCCGCGCAGGCCTCGCCGCGCCGACGTCCCCCGATCCCCCGCCGCCCACCGGGCCGCGGGCGCAGCACGCCGCCCCAGGAAGGAGCCCACGACACCGGACATCTCCCGCTCCCCAAGGATTCAACCGCGAGGGGTCGCAGACCCCCGCCCCGTCAGACAGGCAGCAGCATGAAGATCTTCGGTAGAACCGAGACCCGCCCGCGGCAGGCGGTGCTGGCGCTGGCGACCGCGTCGGCCGTGGCCGCAGGGCTCGTCACCGTCACCGCCGCGGGGGCAGAGCCGCAGGCTCCGGCGCCGCAACCGGCGCAGGCGGTGCGCGACACCGACCCGAAGAACCCGGACTTCGGTCCCAACACCTACATCGCCACCCCGTCCACTCCCGCGGGCGAGTTGCAGGGCAAGCTCGACGAGATCGCCGAGCGCCAGCACACCAACCAGTTCGGTCCCGAGCGCGACGCCGTGCTGTTCCAGCCCGGCGACTACTCGGCCGACGTGAACCTCGGCTTCAACACGCAGGTCGCCGGCCTGGGCATGTCGCCCGACGACGTGAACCTGAACGGCCACGTGCGGGTCGAGGCGGACTGGCTGGGCGAGGGCAACGCCACGCAGAACTTCTGGCGCACCGCGGAGAACCTCTCGGTCACGCCGCCCGACGGCGAGATCGAGCGCTGGGCCGTGTCCCAGGCCGCTCCGTACCGCCGGATGCACATGCGCGGTCAGATGCAGCTGTGGAACGGGTACGACGGCTGGGCCAGCGGCGGCTACATCGCCGACTCCAAGATCGACGGCCTGGTCGAGTCCGGTTCGCAGCAGCAGTTCCTCACCCGCAACAGCGAACTGGCCGGCGGCTGGGACGGTTCGGTGTGGAACATGATGTTCACCGGCACCGTCGGCGCTCCCGAGCAGCACTTCCCGGACCCGTCGCACACCAACGTGCCGGAAACCCCGAAGCTGCGGGAGAAGCCGTTCCTGAACATCGGCGAGGACGGCGGCTACAACGTGTTCGTGCCCGCGCTGCGGGAGAACACCCAAGGGGTCAGCTGGGCGAACGGCGCACCGGAAGGTGAGCAGATCTCGCTGGCGGACTTCTACGTCGCCAAGGAGGGCGACAACGCCGCGACGATCAACGCGGCGCTGGCCGAGGGCAAGCACCTGCTGTTCACCCCCGGCGTCTACCACCTCGACGACACCATCAAGGTCGACAACCCGGACACCGTGGTGCTCGGCATCGGCATGGCCTCGCTCGTCCCCGACACCGGCAAGCCCGCGGTGTCGGTGGCCGATGTGGACGGTGTGAAGCTGGCCGGGCTGTTCATCGACGCCGGTGAGCAGAACTCGCCGTCGCTGATGACCCTCGGCGAGGAGGGCGCGGACCAGAGCCACGCGGAGAACCCGACGCAGCTCTCGGACGTGTTCTTCCGGATCGGCGGCCCCGGCGTGGGCAAGGCGACCAACACGCTGACCGTCAACAGCAACGACGTGCTGCTCGACCACTCGTGGATGTGGCGCGCCGACCACGGCGACGGTGTCGGCTGGGACGTCAACACCGCCGAGACCGGCCTGATCGTGAACGGCGACAACGTCACCGCGCACGGCCTGTTCGTGGAGCACTACCAGAAGAACAACGTGGTGTGGAACGGCAACGGCGGCCGCACCTACTTCTTCCAGAACGAGTTCCCCTACGACCCGCCGGACCAGGCGGCGTGGGGCGGCGACGGCGGCTGGGCGGCGTACAAGGTCGCCGACGACGTCACCGACCACGAGGCGTGGGGCCTGGGCAGCTACTGCTTCTTCGACACGAACCCCGAGGTCACGGCCGCGCGTTCGTTCGAGGTTCCGGTGAACCCGGGCGTCAAGATGCACGACCTCGTGTCCGTCTCGCTGGGCGGCACGGGAACGATCGACAAGGTCATCAACGATCAGGGCGACACCGCCAACGGTGACAACCAGATCAGCTACGTCCCGGAGTACGGCGGCTGACCTCCCGCTCCTCCGACCGGTGCCCGGGTGCGCGATCCGCACCCGGGCCCCGGCGCGTTCCGGGGACGTGCGACACCGCCGCGCGAACCGGCCGCCGTCGCCGTCTCACCCGGCGCACGGGACGTAGGCGAGGCCGTGCGCGCCGGCGTCCCCGGCCTTCGCGACGCGGATCCGGGTAAGCACTCGCAGCGAATCCAGGTCGACGACGTCCACCGCGGAGTCGACGACGCAGGACGCGTAACCGAGGGCGCCGTCCGGCGAAGAGGTGATGGTGAGCGGGCTCCGGCCGATCTCCAGCTCCCCCAGCCGCTCGTGGCCGTCCGCCGCGAACACCACCAGCCGCCCGGGATCCTGCCCGGTCACGCCGGCGGCCGCGGCCGGCCGCGGCCGGAGCTCCCCGACCAGCAACTTCCCACCCGCGGTGAGGTGCACCGGCATCACCCGGTTCTCGGTCGGCAGCACCTCGGCGACGGTTCGGGTCTCCGCGTCGATGACCCGGACGCCGTTGGCGTTCGCGGAGCCGTCCTCGGTGAACGAGACGTACGGTCCCCCGACGTACACGCGGGCGCCGTCCGCCGACACCGCCAGCCCTTCGCTGCCCGGGACCTCGACTCGGCCCACGAGCTCGCCCGCGACGAGATCGACGACGGAGACGAACGGCGCCTCCTTGTTGGTGGCGTACCCCGTCGTGCCGTCCGGGCCGATCGCGAACCAGTGCGGGCCGGGCGCTCCGGTGTCGATCCGGCCGAGGGGCTTGCGCGAGCCGGTGTCGACGACGACCACGCCGCCGGACCGGCCCGGCGCGCCCTCGACGCTCACGTACAGCCGGCCGCGGTCGGCGTCGAGGGCCAGGCCGTGCGGAGCGTGCTCGGGGGCGAGGTCGACCACGTCGATGATCTGCTTGCCGTCCGGGTCGATCGCGGTGATTTCGCTGCGCCGGCCCGCGTTCGCGTGGTAATAGCCCGATCGGTAGGTGTGCGTGCACCACAGCACGCGGTGGGTCGGGTCGAACAGCAGTTCGTGCGGTTCGGGCGGCACTTCGACGACGCCGACGCCCCGGTCGGACTCGGCGTCGAAGAACGACACGGTGGAACCGCTCTGGCTCACCACGGCCAGCACGTCGCCGGATCTCCCTGTCTTGGCGGGACTTCGCATGATCGGTTCCCTCTCAGGACGTTTCCGAGGACGGCGCGGTCAGCGATCCGCGCCGTGCGAACACCCTCAAGCCTGGCCGGGCCGATCGATGCCGGCAATGCAAAGATCAGCATGGAATCATTGCCCTCAGCGAAAAGATGGTGGAGGCGCGCGTGGACCTGAACCTGTTGCTGGTGCTCGATGCCCTGCTCGCGGACAACAGCGTGACCAGGGCGGCCGAACGGCTCGGCACCTCACCGGCCGCGGTCAGCCGGAAGCTCGCGAGCCTCCGGCGGATCGTGGGAGATCCGCTGCTCGTCCGCGCCGGGCAGGCGCTGCAACCCACGGCACGAGCCCTCGAACTCCGCGGCGAGGTGCGGGCGCTCATCGAGCGGTCCGAGTCGGTGCTCACCGCCACCGACGTCCCGGATCCGGCGACGCTGCACCGGGTGTTCACCGTGCAGGCAGGCGACTTCCTGCTCGCCGGGCTCGCCGCGCCGTTGATCTCCACGCTCCGGTCGCAGGCCCCGCACGTGAGCGTCGTCTTCCTGCCGGAGTCGTTCGAGGGCACTCCCGCGCTCCGGCAGGGCGTGGTGGACCTGGAACTGGGCGTGCTCGGCCACCTCGACCCGGAGACGTGCTCCGACCGGCTGATCACCACGGCACTCGTGGGCGTGGCCCGGCAGGGCCATCCGCTGTTCGACGGTCCCATCGACGCCCGCCGGTTCGCCGAAGCCGACCACATCAGCACGTCCCGCACCGGCAAGCGCCACGGACCCATCGACACGGCGCTGGCCGAGCAGGGGCTGCGCCGCCGGGTCCCGATCACCGTGCCCGGTCACACCAGCGCGATGCTCCTGGCCAGGACGACCGACCTCGTCTGCCTCGCCCTGCCCGGAGCTCCCGCGGCCGACTGGCTCAACGCGCTCGGGCTGCGCACCTTCCCCGTGCCGCTGGACATCCCGCCGATCGAGATCGGCATGGCCTGGCACCCGCGCAACGACGCCGATCGCGCGCACCGGTGGTTCCGCGAGCACGTCCGCGGCATGCTCGCTCGGCAGCGCCCGGCCGACCTCGTGCCCGCCACGCCGCGCGGCACGGGAACGACCGATGAGGTCATCGGCGATCAGGGCGACACCGCCAACGGTGACGACCGGATCAGCTACGTCCCGGAGTACGGCGGCTGACCTCCCGCTCCTCCGACCGGTGGCCCGGGGGGGGCGCCCCCCCCCCGGCCCCCCCGGGGCCCCCCCGGGGGGGGGGGGGCGGGGGGCGCCCGGG
>NZ_JAIUJZ010000091.1:0-1739 GCF_020176775.1 Saccharopolyspora sp. 6M | reverse complement strand
CCCGCGCCCCGCCCCCCCCGGCCCCCGGCGGCCCCCCGCCGGCCGCCCCCCCGCGGGGGGGCGGGCGGCCCCCCCCCCCCCCCCCCCCCCGCGTCTCCAGCTCAGGTGGTGGGCGGCAGGGTGACGCGCTGCCGGTCCGGAGCGACGGTCCACTCCCACACGGGCAGCGGCGGGCGGCCGCGGTCGGTCCACCACCGGTAGGCCGCTTCGGCGGCGTCCCACAACCGGCGCGGCCCGTGCTGGCGCACCGCGTACCGGCCGTCCGCGGGCCCGCCGGCGGCCCCCCCCCCGGCCCGCGGGGCGCCCCCCCCCGCCCCCCCCCCCCGGTCCGCGGTGCGCTCCCGCACCTCGTAGCGGCAGCCGGGCAGCGCGACCGCGATCGGCCACCGGTGGTCGTCGGCCAGCAGCGGCACCCACGGTGCCAGCTCGGTCCACGACGACTCGGCCGCCGCGTCGTCCCGCTCCGACGGGTCGAGCTCCGCCGGAACCTCCCGCGGCGATCGCAGGTCCATGAAGGACACCCCGAGGCCCGCGACCGCGTT
Organism: Saccharopolyspora sp. 6M; assembly: GCF_020176775.1. Classification (NCBI taxonomy): domain Bacteria; kingdom Bacillati; phylum Actinomycetota; class Actinomycetes; order Pseudonocardiales; family Pseudonocardiaceae; genus Saccharopolyspora; species Saccharopolyspora sp. 6M. Next base: position 1,197 of record NZ_JAIUJZ010000091.1, on the reverse strand, counting down.
CCCGCGCGCCGTGCCGTCCGCGCCGACGACGAACCGCACCAGCGGTCCGGTGGCCAGGTCGGCCCGCATCGGCGCGACGATCACCCCGCCCGGAACCGCGCTCCGCACCCAGGAGTACGGAAACCGTCCGATGTGGACGCCTGCGGTGACGGTGATCCGGTCGAAGCGCCGCGCACCGTCGATCGCGCTCGCCGCGTCGCCCTCGACCACCTCCACGCGGTCGTAGCCCGCCGCGCGCAGCCTCGCCCGCGCCCCGGCGGCGACCTCCGGGTCGATCTCCACGGTCGCCACCTCACCGGCCTCGCCCACGACCTCCGCGAGCAGCGCGGCGTTCCAGCCGGTGCCGGTCCCGATCTCCAGCACCGAATCCCCCGGCCGGGGTCCCAGCGCCCGCAGCATCCCCGCCACCACCGACGGCGCGGACGCGGAACTGGTGGGCCGATGACCGAGCTCGGGCCACACCGTCGCTCCGGCGTCGAACTGCGTCACCAGCGGACGGTCCGCGTACACCGCGGCCAGCCACCGTTCCGGAGCGCCGTCCCGGTTCAGCGCCACGTCCGCGACCGCCTCGTCCGGCCGGTACCAGAACCGCTCGGGGACGAACCACTCCCGCGCGGCGGCGAGGAAGGCAGGGCCGAACGCGGCGGGCAGCGCGCCCGCCGCGTCCAGCGCGGCGACGAGCCGGCCCGGCCCGTCCGGTGCGGCGACCTCGGTCACCGGAACCCCTGCTCGTAGTCCTTCGGGTCGATGTCGTCCGCGGTCTTGCCGGTCTGCCCGTCGCGGCCCACGTCGTGCTGCCCGCCGTCGGTGGCGCCGGTGTCCTTCTTCTCCGTGCCCATGGGACTCCTCCGCTCGTTCATGGTAGGAATCCGCGCGGTCGCGCGGAACCTCGTTCGCCCGCCCGCATCGAGAACGGCGTTGGGCGGGGACGACCGGGACGTGTTCGGCCGTCCCCCACTCCATCGGCATCCCGCGACGCGGACCGGTGCGAGTTCCTCCTGTCAGGGCACCGGAATGCTCCCCGCGGGTGATCACGGCCGCGTCCCGCAACCCGGTCGGCGGCGTCGCCACCGGGTCCCCCGGACCGGGCCTCGGGTCGGTCACCTGCGGAGCCGGGCCGGGTCGCACCCGCTCTCGGCGGCGGACCTGGCGGGCGCGCCTAACCTGGGGCGGGAAGATCGGATCTAGGGCGGGGTG
>NZ_JAIUJZ010000090.1:0-55489 GCF_020176775.1 Saccharopolyspora sp. 6M | reverse complement strand
CCGCCGTCGGGGGGCGCCACCGCGGGCGGGGGGACGGCCTGCACGCTGGGTCGGATCTGCTCGGGTTCGCGGTCCGGCTCGGTGCCGCACGAGACGAGCAGCGCGATCATCGGTACCACTCCGGCGAACCGCCACGACCTGCTCGTGCTGAGTTGCTGCGACACGAATGCCCTCCCTCTCCCACTCCAGTGTGCACGTACCGGATCAACACCCGGGAGCGAACCGGACTTTTCGCTCGCCGCCGCGCGGGCACCGCCCGGATCAACGAGTGCGGGGGTGCCGCGGTGCGGGCGGACGGCCGCCCCACCGATTCAGTCCACAGTGGACTAGTTGTGATCGTTCCCGCTGGTCGCACCGCCACGGCTCCAGTAGGAGGCCCACTGCTCCGAGGTGAGCCGGTGCGGATCGTGCCCGTCGGCCCGCGCCGCGGCCTCCGCTGCCCGCACGCGCCCGTCGAAGTCCAGCGCGGCGGCGCGCAGCTCGTCCTCCGGATCACCGCCGTCCAGCCTGGCGCGGGCGACCAGCTCGAACAAGCCCGCCCCCGGTGATCCGGCGGCGGTGAGCAGCTCGCGCGGCACTCCGGCGCGGTCGGCGCGGTTCACCAACTTGGCCGCCAGCGCCGCGGCGGGCTGCCCGGTGGCCACGCCGTCCAGGACGGACTCGCGCTGCTTCTCCCGCTGCTTCAGCTCGTCCCAGCGCAGCTGCTGGGACTCGGCGTCGTGCACCGAACCTGCCTCGGTGAACACCTGCGGGTGCCGGGACACCAGCTTGCCGACCAGGTCGGCGGCGACCTCGTCCACCCCGAACGGTTCCGCGCCGTCCTCGGCCGCGATCCGCGCGTGGAACAGCACCTGCAGCAGCACGTCCCCCAGCTCTTCGCGCAGCGACGCCCGGTCCCGCTGCTCGATCGCGTCCAGCAGCTCGTAGGTCTCCTCCACCAGGTAGCGGCGCAGCGAGTCGTGGTCCTGCTCCGCGTCCCACGGGCAGCCGCCCGGCGAGCGCAGCCGGTCCATCACCGCCACCGCGTCCAGCAGTTCCGCACCCACCGGTGGTTGCGCGCCGAGCAGGACCGCACCCGCTTCCAGCAGCGCCGCCGCCTGCGCCGAGTGCACGTCCGGGGCGAACAGCACCACCGGTTCGCGCTCGGCCCCGGCCAGCAGCTCCGGCACGTCGGGCGTTCCCGGGTCGTCCAGCGCGGAGACCGTGGCGGGCGGGAGTCCCGGCACCGCGTGCACCGCGGCGGCGCGGCGCAGCGCGGGCACCGCCGCCGCCGGGATCACGTCCCCGAGGCGGTCGTCCACGAGCACCACCGCCGTCCCGGGCGCCACCGTCCCGAGATCCGGGAAGCGGGAGGTCGCGCCGGTTCCACCGGAACCGCTGGTGCGGTCGCCGGACCCCGGCGCCGCCGAACGTGCGTTGTGCATGGCGCGATTGTCCCAACCGCGCGGCCGTCCTCCGCCGCAGTGCTCGATCCATGCCGCGGAGGTTGCCGGGGAACCCGCCCGCACCCCCGTCCGACACACCGGCGCATCACCCGGTACGGGTGATCTTCGGCGACTCGCGCCGCGAAGATCACCTGTTCGGCCGCAGCCGGGGCATCGGCACCGCGGCACCCCGCCCGGTCGGCGGTGCGGACGCGGGACGGCGACCGCCCGATCCGCCGTCAGGAACGCGCGCCGGGCAGGACGATCCCGGTGGTCTCGTCCGCGTTCGGCGCCGCCGACAGGCCCAGCTCGTCCCACACGCCGTAGCGCGGGCTCAGCTCGACCCCGACCTGCTGAGCGGTGACCCGCAGCAGCTGGTCGCCCAGGGCCTGCATCTTCATCTCGTCCGCTCCGGCGGCGCTCGGCGCGGGCGGCGGCGGGCCCACCTCGCGGCGCTTGATCCGCACCACCGTCCACTGCCCGGACTGCGGCTGCAGCTCGAACGCCATCGCCGTGCCGGTGCGCGCGCCGAACAGCGGGGTGCCCGCCGCCAGGTCGGGCACGTCGGCGGAGCGCAGCCGCTGGTCGGCGGCGGCACCCGTCCCGGCCTGCCGGTCCTCGGCGACGAGCGCGGCCGATTCCGCGTCACCGCCCGCCATCCGCCGCACCTTCTCCTCGGCTTCGCGGCGGTTCACCGCGGAGGTGACGTCGTAGACGACCGACAACCGGTCCACGTACTTGCGGCCCAGCTCGGCCGCGAGCAGCCGGCTGCGCACCACGTCCTGGATGTCGCTCTCGGTGTAGATCTGGCCCTTGCTGGCGGCCTGCGGACCACCGGCCGAGTCGATGACGTCGGCGACCCGCCGCTCGTCCACGTCCAGGTCCTCGGTCCGCGCGGCCTGCTTCATCAGCTCGCGGCGCACCAGATCGGCGGCCATCCGGCGGCTGAGCTCGCCGAGCATGCCCTGCTCGGACAGCTGCGCCTTCGCCTCGGGCTCCTTGTCCAGGACCGCGCGGTAGCGGCTCTGCACCTCGTTGACCGGGATCCGCGCCTCCCCGACGAACGCCGCGGCGCCCGCCTTGCCCGGTTCGACACCGCAACCGGCGAGCAGTGCGCAGCAGAGCAGGATCAACGCGAGCGGGCGGACCCGGTGCATGGCGGAACTCACAGCGATCACCCTCTCACGAGATCATCGCAGGGTGAAACCTCCGCCCGCCGGGTCCGGCCCCGGTCAGTTCACGCAGGGCACGCCGCCCGCGGTGATCGGCTGCTCCGGTTCCTGGGCGAGCCGCAGTCCGTCCAGCCGCAGTGCCTTCGCACCGGCGAAGTTCACCGCACCCGGACCGTCGTAGTCCGCGCCGAGGTACACCTCGGCGGTGCCCGCCGGGACGGATCCGCTGGTGCGCACCGGGATTCCGCCGAGCGCCGCCGCGACCTGCTCCCCCGCGTCCTGCTCGCCCGCGGCGACCCGCACCGAGGAGGAGCTCGCCGACGCCGCGTTGCCCGTCGACCCGGTGCCGAAGCCCTGCGCCGCCAGGTGGTTCGCCACGCCCGCGGCCAGGCCGGTGATGCCGGAGGCGTTGTAGACGTCCACGGAGACCTCCGCCGGGGAGCTCGACTCGGAGGTCTCGGGCTGCGCCTCCGGCGACCGCTCGGCCTGCTGGCGCACCGCGCGTTCTTGCGGGGACAGCAGCAGGTTCGCCACGAACCGGTGCACCTCGTCCTCGTCGGCCTGCACGTCTTCGCGCCCGGACGGGCCGACGAGCTCCACCGGGATGGTGTGGAAGTCGATGTCGCCGCCCGCGATGCCGTGCATCTGCTGCGCGAACTCCATGATGTCCCAGCCGGAATCGACCACCACCGACTTCTGCAGCGCCCCGATCAGCTCGCCGAGCCGCACCGGGTTGCCCAGCGTGCCCGCGGACAGGATCTTGTTCGCCAGTCCGGACATGAACACCTGCTGGCGCACCACCCGGTCCAGGTCGTAGTTCGGCAGGCCGTAGCGCTGGCGGACGAAGGCCAACGCGTCCGCGCCTTCGACCGTCTGACGCCCGGCGGGGAACACCGCGCCGGAGTGCGCGCTGTCGTCCACCGCCTCGTTCAAGCACACCTCGACGCCGCCCACGGCCTTGGTGACGTCGTAGAACCCCAGCAGGTTGACCTCGGCGTAGTGGTCGATGCTGGCGCCGGAGAGCTCTTCGATCGTTTTGATCAGGAATTTCTGGCCTTCGGCCTTGGATTGCAGTTCCAGCTGCTTGGGGTCGGTGACGCCGTCCTGTTCGAGGCGGTGGCGGGCTTCGCTCTTGGCGCGGCCGAGGGCGGAGTTGAGCTTCTGCTCGCCGTAGCCGTTGCCGAGCTGGACCATGGTGTCGCGGGGGAAGGACACGGCGCTGGCGCGTTGCCCGCCGTTGGGGATGCGCACCAGGATCATCGTGTCGGTGAGGTCGCCGCCCTCGTCGTCGGTGGCGCGCAGTTCCTTGAGCACCTCTTCGGGCAGCGGGTTCCCGTCGGCGTCGGTGCGGCTGTCGTTGCCGACCAGCAGCACGTCGGTCGCGCCGTCCGGCGAGTTCAGGCCGCTGCCGATGACATCGCTGCCGGAGAGCCCGCCGGTGACCCCGTTGAGGGCGCCCCACGCGTAGGCGCTGCTCCCCAGGACCGCCACCGACAGCAGGGCGATCACCGTGCGCCCGAAGAACTTCCGCGCGCGGCGCGGCCTGCGCGGGCGAGGTGGTTCGCGGGGAACGACGGGGTGCCGCACGGTCGTCGCCTCGCCGGGACGGGACGGCCCCGGACGAGCATTCCTCGGTCGCTGCGGTCCTCGTGCACGCTCCACGCCCTCGTCCTCTCCCCGCCCCTGCAACACCAGGAGGCGCGCCGACCGGCGCGGCCACCTACGAGTTCAGACGCGCCACGGCCGAGCGGGTTGCCTCCCGGCACCGCACGACCACCGATCAGACCCCGGACCACCGGCGGGAGCGGAGCGCTCGCGAACGCGCGCCGATCATGCCCCGGCGCACGCACCACCGCCAGCAGAACCGCCGAGCACGCACCCGTCCGGCCGAGCGGAACGCACCGCGCGGCAGCGGGTTCAGGACGCGGTCAGCCCACCGGCGCCGGTCGACCGGCGAGCGAGGTCAGCAGGGTCGCGCACCACTCCAGCAGCGCCTCGTCCCGCAGCGGCGGCGCGCCGATCCGCCCGCCCGCGGCACCTTCGGTCGGCCGCGGCACGGACACGGTGCGGACCGTCGCCTTGTACACCGCCTTCGGGTAGAGCCGCTTGAGCCGCATCTGCTGCGAGTCGGCCAGTTCCAGCGGCGCCACCCGCAGCGAGGAGCCCTGCAAGGTCACCTCGGTGACGCCGTGTTCCCGGCACACCTGGCGGAACGCGGCGACCTTCAGCAGTCGCCGCACCGGTTCCGGCAGCGGACCGTAGCGGTCCTCCAGCTCGGCGCGCACCGCGTCCAGCGCGGCCTGGTCCCCGGCCGCCGCGATCTTCCGGTAGGCCTCCAGCCGCAACCGCTCCCCCGGCACGTAGTCGTGCGGGATGTGCGCGTCGACCGGCAGGTCCACCCGCACCTCGGCGAGCTCCTGCTCCAGGTCGGCGGTGCCCGCGCCCGCGTGCTGCTTGAACGCCTCCACGGCCTCGCCGACGAGCCGCACGTACAGGTCGAAGCCGACGCCCGCGATGTGCCCGGACTGCTCGGCGCCGAGGATGTTGCCCGCGCCGCGGATCTCCAGGTCCTTCATCGCCACCGCCATGCCCGCGCCCAGCTCCGAGTTCTGCGCGATCGTCGCGAGCCGGTCGTGCGCGGTGTCGGTGAGCGGCTTCTCGCCCGGGTACAGGAAGTACGCGTAGCCGCGCTCGCGGGCGCGCCCGACCCGGCCGCGCAGCTGGTGCAGCTGGGAGAGGCCGAGCATGTCGGAGCGCTCCACGATCAGCGTGTTCGCGTTGGAGATGTCCAGCCCGGTCTCGACGATCGTGGTGCACACCAGCACGTCGTGCTCGCGCTCCCAGAACCCCTGGATGATCTTCTCCAGGCGCTCCTCGTTCATCTGGCCGTGCGCGGTGACGATCCGCGCCTCCGGCACCAGCTCGCGCAGCGACCGGGCGGCCTTCTCGATCGTGGAGACCCGGTTGTGCACGAAGAACACCTGGCCGTCGCGCAGCAGCTCGCGGCGGATCGCGGCGCCGACCTGCTTCTCGTCGTAGGCGCCGACGTAGGTCAGCACCGGGTGCCGCTCCTCCGGCGGGGTCAGGATGGTCGACATCTCGCGGATGCCGGCCATGCTCATCTCCAGGGTCCGCGGGATGGGCGTCGCCGACATCGTCAGCACGTCCACGTGTGTGCGCAGCGCCTTGATGTGCTCCTTGTGCTCGACGCCGAAGCGCTGCTCCTCGTCGACGATGACCAGTCCGAGGTCCTTGTAGCGCACGCCGGTCTGCAGCAGCCGGTGCGTGCCGATCACGATGTCCACCGAACCGTCCGCGAGGCCCTGCAGCGTCTGCTCCGACTCCTGCGGGGTGGTGAACCGGGACAGGCCCTTGATGGTGACCGGGAAGGAGCGCATCCGGTCGGTGAAGGTGTTCAGGTGCTGCTGGGCGAGCAGCGTCGTCGGCACCAGCACCGCCACCTGCTTGCCGTCCTGCACGGCCTTGAACGCGGCGCGCACCGCGATCTCCGTCTTGCCGTAGCCGACGTCGCCGCAGATCACCCGGTCCATCGGGACGGCGCGCTGCATGTCGGCCTTCGCCTCGTCGATCGCGGCGAGCTGGTCCCCGGTCTCGGTGTAGGGGAACGCGTCCTCCAGCTCCCGCTGCCACGGGGTGTCCGGGCCGAACGCGTGGCCGGGCGCGGACTGGCGGGCCGCGTAGAGCTGCACGAGTTCGGCGGCGATCTCCTTGACCGCCTTGCGCGCCTTGGCCTTGGTGTTCTTCCAGTCGGAGCCGCCGAGCTTGTTCAGCGTCGGCAGCTCGCCGCCGACGTAGCGGGACACCTCGTCGAGCTGGTCGGTGGGCACGAACAGCCGGTCGCCGGGCTGGCCCCGTTTGCTGGAGGCGTACTCCAGCACCAGGTACTCGCGGGTGGCGCCGCCGACGGTGCGCTGCACCATCTCCACGTACTTGCCGATGCCGTGCTGCTCGTGGACGACGAAGTCACCGGCCTTCAGCGCCAGCGGGTCCACCGCGTTGCGCCGCCGCGAGGGCATCCGGCGCATGTCCTTCGTGGACGTACCGCCGCGGCCACCGGTCAGGTCGGTCTCGGTGAGCACCACCAGGCCCACCCCGGCGGCGGCGAAACCGTCCTCCAGGCCGCCGCGCACCACGGTGATCACGCCGGTCTCGGGGGCCGCGGTCAGCCCGTCGGCGGCGTGGCGCACCGGCAGCTCGCCGTCCCGGAACTGCTGCACCGCGCGCTGCGCCGTCCCCTGGCCGGGCACCACCAGCACCGCGGCGCCGCCGGAGGCGGTGTGCGCGCGCAGGTCGGTGAAGGCCCGCTCCACCTCGCCGCGGTAGGCCTCGACCTGCTTGAGGCCCAGGTGCACCACGCCGCGGTCCGCGCTGTCGCTGCTGAGCTGGGTCAGCGTCCACCACGGCAGCCCGATCTCCCGGGTCCGCTCCTCGACCTCCGCGAGGCCCCGGTACGCCGAGGCGCCCAGGTCGATGGGGGCCTTGCCGCCGTCGGCGGCGACCATCCAGGACGCCTCCAGGAACTCCTGCCCGGTGCGCACCAGGTCCGCGGCCCGCGCCCGCACCTTCTCCGGGTCGGACAGCAGCACGTGGGTGCCGTCCGGCACGAGTTCGGTGAGCAGCCGCATCTCGCCGTCGCACAGCGCCGGGATCAGCGCCTCCATGCCTTCGACGGCGGCGCCGCCCGCGATCTTGCCGAGCATCTCGGACAGGTGCGCGTCCGCCTCGTGCCGCCGGGCCAGCTCGGCCGCGCGCTCCGCCACCTCCGGGGTGATCAGCAGTTCGCGGCAGGCGGGGGCGTACAGCGCGGTGTCGGTGGCATCCGGCAGCGAGCGCTGGTCGGCGACCGAGAACGGGCGGATCTCGGTGACCTCGTCGCCCCAGAACTCCACCCGCAGCGGGTGTTCCACGGTCGGCGGGAACACGTCCACGATGCCGCCGCGCACGGCGAACTCGCCGCGCTTCTCCACCATGTCCACGCGCGAGTAGGCGAGGCCGGCCAGCCGTTCCACCAGGTCCTCGAAGTCGTGCTCGTCGCCGAGCCGCAGCCGCACCGGGGCCAGCTCGCCCAGGCCGGGCGCGATCGGCTGGATGAGGCTGCGGACCGTCGTGACCAGCACCCGCACCGGGCCTTCGGCGTGCTCCTCGGGGTGCGCGAGCCTGCGCAGCACCGCGAGCCTGCGCCCCACCGTGTCCGCGCGCGGGGACAGCCGCTCGTGCGGCAGCGTCTCCCAGGACGGGAGCACCGCGATGCCGTCCGCGCCGAGCAGGTCCTCCAGCGCGGACGCGGTCTCCTCGGCCTCCCGGCCGGTCGCGGTCACCAGCAGCACCGGGGCCGCCGCACCGGTGTCGGCGGCGAGCGCCGCCGCGGCCAGCGGACGGGCGGCGACCGGGCCCTCCAGCACCAGGTGCGGCCGACCGGCCGCGGACACCACTTCGCGGAAGGTCTCCTCCCGCAGCAGCGCGTCGAGCAGCCCGTGCAGCGCGGCCGGAGCCGCGTCGGTCGCCGTGGCAGGACCAGCCTGGATCATCAGAATCCCTCGCACCGAGAACGGAAAGCGCACAGACCCGTCCCCGGGACGACTGCGTCCGAGTCCGGCGTGCGGGGGTCGGCGTCGCGACGGCTGAGCCGGGACCGGCTCTCCCCAGGCGGACCGGTTGCCGGGTGGCGGGAGTCGCCGTCCAGCCTACGACTCCGCACCGACGACGTCCGGTCGCCCCGCGCCGGCGGGGCGCGGACGGGCACGGCGGGTGCCCGGGCGGTGCCACACTGTGGCGATGCGCGCTAGCCGAGTCGCCGCCGTCGCCCTGGTCGTCCTGCTCGGCGCGTGCGGCGCCCCGGACGGCGCGCCACCGCCGCCGAGCACCCGCGCTCCGGACCCGGTGCCGTCCACGCTGCGGGTGGAGGTCCTCGGCGGCGGCTTGGAGCACCCGTGGGACCTCGGCTTCCTGCCCGACGGCACCGCGCTGGTGACGCAGCGGCCGGGACGGCTGGCGCTGCTCGCCGACACCAGTCCCGGGGCGCAGATCCGGCCGGTGCGCGCCGACCTCGACGACGTGCTCGCCGAGGGCGAGGGCGGCCTGCTGGGAATGGTGGTGCACCCGGACTTCGCCGAGAGCAGGCGCTTCGTCACCTGCCAGACGCACCGGCGGGACGGGCGGGCGGTGGACGTGCGGCTGGTGACCTGGCGGCTCGCCGAGGACGGCGGCAGCGCCGAACGCGTCGGACCGCCGCTGCTGGCGGGCCTGCCGGTGAACCCGGGTGGCAGGCACTCCGGCTGCCGCCCGGAGCTGGCCGCGGACGGCGCGCTGCTGGTCACCACCGGCGACACCGCCGACCCGGCCGCCGCGCAGGACCGCCGCGGGCTGGGCGGGAAGGTGCTGCGGATGGACCTGCGCACCGGTGCGCCGCTGCCCGGCAACCCCTTCCTTGACTCCCCGGACCCCGCCGAACGGTTGGTCTACAGCTACGGGCACCGCAACCCGCAGGGCATCGCGCAGCGCCCCGGCGGCCAGGTGTTCGTCGCCGAGCACGGGCCGGACTCCGACGACGAGCTCAACCTGCTGCGCCCGGGCGGCAACCACGGCTGGGACCCGTCGCGCGGCGGCGACTCCGATTCCTACGACGAGTCGGTGCCGATGACGGACCTGCGCCGGTTCCCGGACGCGGTGACCGCGGTGTGGTCCTCGGGAGGGACGACGGAGGCGGTGTGCGCGGCCGCGTTCCTCACCGGGGGGACGTGGGGGCGGTTCGACGGGATGCTCGCGGTGACCGCGCTGAAGGGGTCGAAGCTGATGCTGTTCCGCCTGGCCCCGGACGGGTCGGTGCGGGAGGTCCTGGTACCACCGGAGCTCGACGGCCTGCACGGCAGGCTCCGCGCCGCGCGGCTCGGCCTGGACGGCGCCCTCTACGTCACCACGTCCAACGGCACCGACGACCGGATCCTGCGCGTCACCTCGTCCTGACCCGCCGGACGGAGGTCAGCGCCAGGTGCCGAGCTTGGGCTTGTGCTCCAGGTTGGAGAGGCCGTTCCAGGCGATGTTGACCAGGTGCGCGGCCACGTCGTCCTTCTTCGGCTTGCGCGCCTCCAGCCACCACTGGCCGACCAGCGCGACCATGCCGACCAGCGCCTGGCTGTAGAGCGGGGCGAGCTTCGCGTCGTAGCCCTTCGCGCTGAACTGGAGCCCGAGGATGTGCTCGACCTGGCTGGCGATGTCGTTGAGCAGCGAGGAGAACGTGCCGGTGGTGGAGGCCACCGGCGAGTCGCGGACCAGGATGCGGAACCCGTCGGTGCAGGTGTCGATGTATTCGAGCAGCGCGCCCGCGGCCTGCTCCAGCAGCGCGCGGGGGTGCCCGGCCGAGAGCGCCGAGACGATGCGGTCCAGCAGGGCGCGCATCTCGCGGTCCACGACCACCGCGTAGATGCCTTCCTTGCCGCCGAAGTGCTCGTAGACGACCGGCTTGGACACGCCGGCCCGGTGCGCGATCTCCTCGATGGAGGCCGCTTCGAAGCCCTTCTCCGCGAACAGGGCCCTGGCCACGTCGAGCAGCTGCTGACGTCGTTCCTCACCGGTCATCCGGACTCGGGTGGTGCGGGCCGAACGCCGCCTGGTCTCCGAATCCGGCGAGTTCCGCTTGCGCCGTCCTGCTGCCACGCAGGTCACCCTATCCGTCGAGATCCGCCGAGGTGCGCGCCTCCCCGATCGCGCGCGGCGCTGCGCACCCGGGGAGGGCGGGCGCGCGGCCGCGCGACGAGGAGGCCGGCCCGGCGGCGCCCCCGCTGGGTCACCGGTCCGCGAGGACCGGCCCCGGCGAGGTTCCACCGCCGTGACCGCCGGAGGGTCAGCCCTTGTAGTCGGTGACCGCGATCCGGGCCAGCCGCTTCTCGTTCGGCCAGCGGACCTTCCAGGCCCAGCCGACCTTCTCGAAGAACCAGATCACCCGCGCCGAGATGTCCAGCTGCCCGCGCAGCACCCCGTGCCGGGCGCAGGTCGGGTCAGCGTGGTGGGAGTTGTGCCAGGACTCGCCGAACGACACGATCGCCAGCGGCCAGAAGTTCGCCGCCTTGTCGCGGCTCTTGAACGGGCGCTCGCCGATCATGTGGCAGATCGAGTTCACCGACCACGTGATGTGGTGCAGCAGCGAGACCCGCACCAGCCCGGCCCAGAAGAAGCCGGTCAGCGCGCCCCACCAGGACCAGGTGAGGAGCCCGCCGAGCACCGCGGGCAGCACCAGGCTCAGCGCGGTCCACAGCACGAAGAGGTTGTTCAGCTTGACCAGCCGCTCCTCCTTGTGCAGGTCGGGCGCGAACCGCTCCTCGTTGGTCATGTTCCGGTCGAACAGCCAGCCCATGTGCGCGTGCCAGAAGCCCTTGGCCAGCGCACCCGGAGTGCTGCCGAAGCGCCACGGCGAGTGCGGGTCGCCGTCGCGGTCCGAGTAGGCGTGGTGCCGCCGGTGGTCGGCGACCCAGGTGATCACCGGGCCCTGCAGCGAGGTCATGCCCGCGATCGCGAGCGTGGCGCGCACCGGCCAGTTGGACTTGAACGAGCCGTGCGTGAACAGCCGGTGGAACCCGACGGTGACGCCGAGCCCGCTGAACACGTAGAAGAAGGCCGCGAGGCCGACGTCGACCCAGCCGAGGCCCCAGCCCCAGGCGAACGGGATCGCGGCGACGAGCGCGACGCACGGGATCAGGACGAACGCGTAGACGAAGAACTGGGCGAGTCGGGGACGGGCCCCCGCGGTGAGCGGCTTGGGCCCGGACTCGGCCCCGGAAGTCTCGGGGGCAACGTCGGTTGCTGCGGTCATACTCAGTACCTCTACTGGGTCAGGTGGCGGAAGAACGTTGGTCGGCAGCGCCGGGAAAGCGGTGTCGGCCCCGCAGATCCTACGGGACCGTAACCTACGCCAGCGTAAGTTGGTGGATGCACAATCGTCACCCCCCGGCGACGGAAATACGGCGTGTCGCTACCGCCCGGGCGTGTCCGGATCGTCGGTTCCGATCGTTCGTGCACCCGTGAGAACGATCACCCTGGACGGGCATGCCACGATGTCGACTGGGCGACCGCGGTCGGTCGGCGTGGCGGTAAGCTCTGGCGCCGGACCACATCGCCCGATCCGCCGTGGTGTAAAGGCAGCACCTCAGATTTTGGTTCTGATGGTCCAGGTTCGAGTCCTGGCGGCGGAGCAGCGGTCCCCGCGACGCCGTGCGCGATGTCCCGACGGGAACCGTGGTCGATCGCCGACCTCCCCGGCCCCGGCCGGGCTTGGATGCCAGCAGGGGGTGTGCGCCGCTGCGCGAGGACACGACGGACGTGCGCGACGATGCGGCAACCGCGCTGAGCGAGGTCAGCGACGCGTGGTTGGTCGGTCGCGCTCGCGAACTCAACGCCGTCGGCCAGAACAGCGACGCACTGGGCCAGCGCGGCACCATCCGCGAAGCCGACGGCCTGCTCGCCGAGGCGCAGCGGCGCGGTGAACCCCGCATCGTCGCCCAGCTGCTGCGGCACTGCGCCGCGATGCGGCTGTCCTCCTCCGGGCTCGCGCACGGCGCCGAACCGCTGCTGGACGAACTCCTCACGCACAGCCGCAGGCACGGCCTGACCGTGCTGGAAGCCGACGCCTACGCGCTGCGCGGCAGGCGCGCGCTGCTCACCGGCAGCGAGGACAACGCGATCACCGAGGTCGCCAGCGGGCTCGCCATGCTGGAGGACGAACCCGTCCCGGACACCGCGCTGGGCAGGCGCTCCTGGGACCGGCTGCTGGCGACCGCGCTGATCGACCTGGGCTCGGTGCTCACCCAGCTCGGCGTGTACGAGACCGCGGACGAGGTGATGGCCCGCGCGCTGCACCGGATCCGGGAGAGCGGCGGCCCGCACGAGATAGCGCTGCACATGATGAACCGCTGCCGGATGTTCCTCGGCTGGGGTTTGCGGCTGGAGCGCATCGGCCAGCAGGACGCGGCGGGCGAGCGGTTCGCCACCGCCTCCGGGCTGGCGCTCGGTGTGGAGGTGCCGTGGCGGGAATCGCTGTTCCCCCGGCTCGCGGACCGCTCCGCCGCCGACCAGATCCCGGTGCTCGGCGCCGCGCACGCGCTCGCCCAGCCCGGCGAGGAGCACATCGAGCGGTTGCGGCGGCTGCGCTCGCTGGACCGGGCCATCCACCCGCGCGAGAAGATCATCGTGACGATCGCGCTGTCCCGCTGCCTGATCGGCGCGGGCCGGCGGTCGGAGGCGGTGCGGATGCTCTCCGACACCCGCTCCAAGGTCACCAGCGACGCCGCCGACCCCACGCTGCGGATCTCGCTCGCCCGCGAGTACGCGCAGCTCACCGAGCTCGACCAGGACCGGCCCACCAGCGATGCGGTGCACGACTACGTGCTGGACCTGGAGAACGAGCTGTGGGCGATGCGGGAAGGCCGCTACCTGACGCTGAGCACGCGGCTGGAGAACTCGCGGCTGAACCTGCGCCACGACGCGATCACCCAGCAGGCGCTGCAGGACCCGCTGACCGGGCTGTCCAACCGGCGGGCGCTGGACGAACGGCTGGACGCGCTGCTGGACTCCCCGGAGGCGCAGCCGCTGTCGGTGGCGCTGGTCGACCTGGACGGCTTCAAGGAGGTCAACGACCGCTGCTCGCACGCCGAGGGCGATGACGTGCTGCGGGTCGTGGCGAGCACGCTGCGGGACACGCTGCGGGTGGACGACTTCGTGGCCCGCTACGGCGGCGACGAGTTCGTGGTGCTGCTGCCCGGCGTGACGCTGGCCGCGGCCGAGTCGGCGCTGCGGCGGACGGTGGAGGCGATCGCGCGGCTGCCGAAGGCGCTGTCCCGCGGGGTGACGCTGTCGATCGGCGTGGTCGCGCGGCGACCGCAGGAGTCCGGCGCGCAGGTGCAGGCCCGCGCGGACGCGGCGATGTACCAGGCCAAGCGGGACGGCGGTAACCAGGTGGCCACGTTCGCGGTGGAGTCGTCGGGCGGCGACGACGAGGAGACCTGGATCCCGCCGCAGCCCCGCTGATGGTTCACCCGGACCGGCCCAGCCGATGCTCGTGCGTGCACTCTCCGTGAGCGACCCGTCCCCGGGGCGGGCAGTCGGGACCCGGCGGCCCGCAACGCACCGCGACGTCGGCGACCACCCGCCAGCATTCCGCCCGATTGATCACAAAGCAGCAGTTCGGGACGGCTGCGACGTCCGGAGCGGGGTGGACCGGGCAGGTAGCATCGGCGTCCGCCGGACAAGCGGGAAGGGCCACCGGCGCGCGCGCGGCACGCCCCGGTTACCCTTCACCCGCTTGGACGCCACCAGCAGCCGGTTCGCGGCGAGACTGCTCACCGTGACCACACCGACCAGGGCGACTCCGGCGTGTCGGCGTCGAACCCGCTTGAGACCCAAGGGAGTGCGTTGATGCCTCAGGGCGAGAACGCCCGGCCCGCCCCCAGCACGTCCGGCGCGGCTTCCTCCGCTTCCCCCTCCGCACTCGGCAACGCGGGCTCCGCGGTCAGCACCATCGTGCTCGCCGCGGGCGAGGGGACCCGGATGCGCTCCGCGACGCCGAAGGTGCTGCACCCGCTCGCCGGCCGGCCGCTGGTCGAGCACGCGGTGCGGGCGGCGGCCGGGACCGGGCCGGACGACCTGGTGGTCGTGATCGGCCACGGCCGGGACGCCGTCGGCGAGCACCTCGCGCAGGTCGCCGACGGCCTCGGCCGCAAGGTGCACACCGTCGTCCAGGACCGGCAGCTCGGCACCGGGCACGCGGTCGCGTGCGGGATGACCGCGCTGGCGAACCAGCGGCAGGGCACCGTGCTGGTCAGCTACGGCGACGTCCCGCTGCTGGACACCGCGACGCTCGACGCGCTGCTCGCCGAGCACCACGAGCGCGGCAACGCGGTCACCGTGCTCTCGGCGGTCGTCGACGACCCCACGGGCTACGGCAGGCTGGTCCGCGACGCCGCCGGGAACGTCACCGGCATCGTCGAGCAGAAGGACGCCACCGCCGAGCAGGCCGCCATCGGGGAGATCAACTCCGGGGTGTACGCGTTCGACGCGGCGGTGCTCTCCGACGCGCTGGAGCGGTTGTCCACCGACAACGCGCAGGGCGAGCTGTACCTGACCGACGTGCTGTCCATCGCCCGCTCCGACGGCCACCCGGTGGGCGCGCTGGTGTGCGCGGACACCTGGCTCGTGGAGGGCGTCAACGACCGGGTGCAGCTGGCCCGGCTCGGTGCGGAGCTCAACCGCAGGCTGGTGCTCGGCTGGATGCGCGAGGGCGTCACCGTCACCGACCCGTCCTCGGTGTGGCTGGACTGCGACGTGGTGCTCGACCGCGACGTGACCGTGGAGCCGGGAGTGCAGCTGCGCGCGGGCACCACCGTCGGCGAGGGCGCGCTGATCGGCCCGGACACCACGCTGACCGGCTGCACCGTGCACCCGGGTGCCTCGGTCGTGCGCACCCACGGCGAAGGCGCCGAGGTCGGTCCCGGCGCCTCGGTGGGGCCGTTCGCCTACCTGCGCCCCGGCGCGCGGCTCGGCGAGAAGGGCAAGATCGGCACCTTCGTCGAGGTCAAGAACGCCGAGATCGGCACCGGCAGCAAGATCCCGCACCTCACCTACGTCGGCGACGCCGAGATCGGCGAGGGCAGCAACATCGGTGCGGCGAGCGTCTTCGTGAACTACGACGGCGTCGCCAAGCACCGCACCGTGATCGGTTCCCACGCCCGGACGGGGGCGGACAACATGTTCGTCGCTCCCGTCGAGGTCGGGGACGGCGCCTACACGGCCGCCGGTTCGGTCATCACCCAAGATGTCCCCCCGGGCGCCATGGCGGTCGCCCGCGGGAGGCAGCGCAACATCGAAGGCTGGGTGGCTCGCCGCCGCCCGGACACCGCCGCCGATCGAGCCTCCCGGCAGGCTCAGCAGCGGTCGGGATCTGACGACCTGACCACCAATCCGACGAGTGACACCCGATGATGGGCGTCAACGGGGAGGGACGATGACCGTGAGTGCCATGTCTGCGACCCCGAAGAAGAGCCTCAAGCTCTTCTCCGGGAGCAGCCACCCGGAACTTGCCGAGGAGGTGGCCAAGCAACTCGACGTGACGGTCACGCCCCAATCGGCCTACAAGTTCGCGAACGGCGAGATCTTCGTCCGCTACGACGAGTCGGTCCGCGGCTGCGACGCCTTCGTGATCCAGTCGCACTGCACGCCGCTCAACGACGCCATCATGGAACAGCTGATCATGGTGGACGCGCTGAAGCGGGCCAGCGCCAAGCGCATCACCGTGGTCATGCCGTTCTACGGCTACGCCCGGCAGGACAAGAAGCACAAGGGCCGCGAACCGATCTCGGCCCGCCTGATGGCGGACCTGTTCAAGACCGCGGGCGCCGACCGGATCATGACGGTGGACCTGCACACCGACCAGATCCAGGGCTTCTTCGACGGGCCGGTGGACCACCTGCTCGCGCAGACGGTGCTGTCGGACTACATCCGGCAGACCTACTCCGACGAGAAGATCACCGTGGTCTCGCCGGACTCCGGCCGGGTGCGGGTCGCGGAGAAGTGGGCGGACAACCTCGGCGGGACCCCGCTTGCGTTCATCCACAAGACCAGGGACCCCACGAAGCCGAACCAGGTCGTCGCGAACCGCGTCGTCGGTGACGTCGAAGGCCGGCTGTGCGTGCTGGTCGACGACATGATCGACACCGGTGGCACGATCACCAAGGCCACCGAGCAGCTGCTGGAGTCCGGCGCGAAGGACGTCATCATCGCGGCGACCCACGGCGTGCTCTCCGGCCCGGCGGTGGAGCGGCTGTCGTCCTGCGGGGCGAAGGAGGTCGTGCTGACGAACACGCTGCCGATCCCGGACGACCACCACTTCGACACGCTGCGGGTGCTCTCGATCGCCCCGCTGGTCGCCGAGGCGATCCACCAGGTGTTCGAGGACGGTTCGGTCACCAGCCTGTTCGACGGCCACGCCTGAGCGAAGTCCGAACGCACGACGGCCCGGTCCCCCTCGGGGCCGGGCCGTTGCGCGTCCGCGGCGGTCGGCCCGGAGCGGGCGGGCCGAGCGCGATCAGATGGTCGTGACGACCTCGTCGTAGTCGTGGCGGGGCAGGCGGTCGAACCACGGGTCCTCGCCCGGCTTGCCGATGTTGACCACGACGAGCACCTGCTGCTTGCCGTCCGGGAAGAACTCGGCGTTGATGCCCGCCGGGTCGAAGCCGGTCATCGGGCCCGCGGCCAAGCCGGCGGCGCGCACGCCGAGGATGAAGTAGGCGACCTGCAGGCTCGCGTTGAGCCTGGCGTGCTCGGTGCGGAAGTCGTCGTCCGCCCACATGTCCTTGGCGTTGGGGGCGTGCGGGAACATCCGCGGCAGGTTCTCGTGGAAGTCGGTGTCGGCGGCGAGCACGGCGACGACCGGAGCGCTCTCGGTCTTGGCCCGGTTGCCCCCGCCCAGGTGCGGCAGCAGGCGCTGCTTGCCCTCGTCGGAGCGGATCAGGACGATGCGCAGCGGCTGCTGGTTCATGGAGGTCGGGCCCCACTTGACCAGGTCGTGGATGGCGCGCAGCTGCTCGTCGGTGACCTCGTCGGCGCTGAAGGTGTTGGCCGTGCGGGCGTTGCGGAACAGCAGGTCCTGGGCTTCCTCGGACAGCTGGAGGCCGGTCGTCGAATCGGTCGAGGTCATGATCACTTCCTTGCTCGCGGTTTCTCCGAGCAACGTGTTTGAAGCTTCCACCATTCCGGCAGAGGCGCGCGTCACACCCGTCCCGCTCGTCAGAACAGGCCGACGAGCTCGTTGATCGCCACGCCGACGAACAGCAGCAGGCACAGCACCAGCAGCGTGTTCGACAACCACCGGGAGCGGTGCTCGGCCGGCATCATCGAGCGCGAGTTCAGCAGCACCAGCAGCGTGCCCGCCAGGAACGGCATGAACAGCGCGCCCAGCACCCCGTACACCAGCGTCAGCTGGAACGGCTTGCTGAACAGCAGCAGCAGCATCGGCGGGAAGGTCAGCCACAGCAGGTAGATCCGGTAGGGCGCGCTGTGCATGCCCGCCTTGTGGTCGTAGGCCTCGGCGGTCTCCACCGGCGCCTCCTTCGGCAGCCGCCAAGTCCGCCACCAGTCGGCGAACAGCAGGCTCACGCCGTTCCACACGCCGATCACCGAGCTGAACGCGACGGCGAAGAAGCCGACCAGGAACGGGATCCGCGCCCATTCGCCGTAGTCGGCGGCGAGCACGTCGCCGAGGTTGAGCAGGCCCTTGTCGCTCTCGGTCAGGTCCTGGCCGAGCAGGATCTCCGCGCCCACCACCAGCATCGCCACCACGAAGATGCCGGTGGTGAGGTAGCCGACGGTGTTGTCCATCCGCATGATCGGCAGCCACTTCGGCGTCCGCCAGCCCTTCGCGAACGTCCAGTAGCCGTAGGCGGCCATCGTGATGGTGCCGCCGACACCGCCCATCAGGCCGAGCACGTAGGCCACCGAGCCCGCGGGCAGCCGCGGCACCAGGCCCTCGCCGAGCTCCAGCAGGTTCGGCCCGACCAGGAACGCGGTGCCGACGACGGTCACGAACATGACCCCGACCAGCACCGTCATGATCTTCTCCAGCACCGCGTAGCGGCCGAACCACACCAGCGCCAGGCCGAGCAGCCCGCACAGCGCCGCCCAGCCGCCGACCGGCAGCACCGGGAACAGCGCGTTCAGCGGCAGCGCCGAGGCGGACATCGCGGTGGCCCCGTACACGAAGCCCCAGATCACGATGTACACGCCGAAGTAGGCGGTGGCCCACCGGCCGAGCGAGCGCCAGCCGGAGAGCATCGTGCGCTCGCCGCCGAGGTGCCAGCGCCCGACCGCCTCGCCGAGCGCCAGCTTGAACACCGTGCCCAGCAGCACCGCCCAGAACAGCGTGTACCCGTACCGGGCGCCGGCGACCATGGTTGCGACCAGGTCGCCCGCGCCGACCCCGGTGGCGGCGGCCATGATGCCGGGGCCGATCTGC
Organism: Saccharopolyspora sp. 6M; assembly: GCF_020176775.1. Taxonomy (NCBI): domain Bacteria; kingdom Bacillati; phylum Actinomycetota; class Actinomycetes; order Pseudonocardiales; family Pseudonocardiaceae; genus Saccharopolyspora; species Saccharopolyspora sp. 6M. Next base: position 36,878 of record NZ_JAIUJZ010000090.1, on the reverse strand, counting down.
TTGAACCGCGCCCAGCCGGTGGCCGGGACCTGCGGCGCGCTGCCGTTCTCGGCGCCCTGGCCGGAGCTCGTGTCTGCGGACATGCGCGTCAAACTATCGCCGCGCGTGGTGCCGGTCACCCGTCGGCGACCAAACCGTGACGCACGGGCACCGGCACTGCCGCACTTCGCCTGTCAGCGGCGAAGCCGCTGAGCGGAGACGAGCCCACGAAGCCTCAGTAAGCGACCGTGAAGCGGGTGCGGTGGTGGGCCGGTGCATCGAGCTCGTCGACGAAGGCCAGGGCGAAGTCGTCGCCGCCGATCGTCGAGTTCCCCGCCTCGTCGGACAGCAGCAGGTCGCCGCCGACCCGGTAGGTGCCGGTCCGCTCCCCCGGCGCGTAGGCGCCGAACACCGCGGGCGGGCTCACGTAGAACCAGTCGACGTCGGCGGGGGCTTCGCGCAGCGCGTCCAGCACCTCGGCGTGCGAACCCGCCTCCAGCTTGAACTCCGCCGGGAAGTCCGGGGTGTCGATGACGCGGGGACCGCCTTCGGCGACGCGCAGGCTGCCCGCCCCGCCGACGACGCCGAGCCGGAAGCCGTTGGTGCGCGCGGCGTCGAGCAGTGTCGGCACCGCGTCGAGCAGCTTCTTGCCGTCGGCCGCCGGGCGGCCCGGGGTGGCGATGAGCACCGCGTCGGCACCCTTCGTCACGTCGAGCACGAACGCCGGGTCGTGCATCGTGCCCTGGCGCCCGCTGAGCCCGTCGGCTTCGGGCAGTCCGCTCACGTCGCGGGCCACCCCGATCACCTCGTGGCCGCGGGACAGCGCTTCCTTCGCGATCCGGCCGCCCGCGTACCCGGTGGCGCCGAACAGAACGATCCGCATGCGAGATCTCCTCCAGTCGTGGACCTGACCAGGATGGTAACCATTGGTGACCAGTGACTTCACAGTGCTATAAGTACCTGGTGGTTACCAACCTGGTCCCGGACGTGCACGACCCCGCCTGCCCCACTCGCGTGGTGCTCGACCGCATCGGAGATCGCTGGACGTCGCTGGTGGTGCTGAACCTGCTGGACGGCCCGCTGCGGTTCACCCGGCTGCGCGCGGCCATCGGCGGAGTGGCGCCGAAGGTGCTCACCCAGACCTTGCGCGCGATGGAGCGCGACGGCCTGCTCCACCGGACCGTCCACGCGGAAGTTCCCCCGCGGGTGGACTACGAGCTCACCGCGCTGGGCCGGTCGCTGAGCACCCCGATCCAGGCCATCACCGACTGGGCCGAAGCCCACGTGACCGACGTGGAAGCCGCCCGTGCCGAGTACGACGCGGCCCGCGAGGACCGCTGATCGCCCCTGCACCCACCCGGGCGGCGCCCCCTTCCCGCGCAGGCTCTAAACTGTTCGGGTTGCCTCGGCGAGGCCGGGTCCTGCCACCCGGCGTGATCGACGCGGCGGCTCGGTGTTCGCCCTCGTGGACGCGAAGGACCGCCGGCGCCGCCCGCACAAGGTGCCGCCCCGTCCGGTACGCGCCGACCACGCAAGTGGTGCCCCCGCCGCCGCAGGCCGCCGACCAGTTCCGTTCCGCCCGACGTCACGAGGAGTGCACCACCGTGTCCGAGGTACGTATTTCCGTCGAACCGCGCACCGAGTTCGGCAAAGGCGCAGCCCGTCGCACCCGCCGCGCCGGCAAGATCCCCGCGGTCCTCTACGGCCACGGCTCCGACCCGAAGCACCTGTCGCTGCCCGCGGTCGAGTTCGCCCGCGCCGTCCGCGACAACGGCCAGAACGCGGTGCTGACCCTGGAGGTCGCCGGTTCGGCCAACGAGCTCGCGCTGACCAAGACCATCACCGCGCACCCGATCAAGAACTACATCGAGCACGTCGACCTGCTGCTGGTCAAGCGCGGCGAGAAGGTCACCGTGAACGTGCCGGTCGTGCTGGTCGGCGACGCCGCCCCGGGCACCCTGGTCACCCAGGACCTCAACGAGCTCGAGGTCGAGGCCGAGGCGCTGCACATCCCCGAGCAGTTCGAGGTCTCCGTGGAGGGCGCCGAGGACGGCACCCAGATCCACGCCTCCGACGTGCGGCTGCCGAAGGGCGTCACGCTGAGCTCCGCCCCCGAGGGCCTGGTCGCCAGCATCAGCGAGGCCCCCAGCGCCGCCGACATGGAGTCCGAGATCGACGCCGAGGGTGCGGTCGGCGTCGAGGACGAGCCCGAGGACGCCACCGCCTCGGAGTCCTGAGCCCACGACGTCGGGCCGGCGGCCGGGATGCGGTGAACCGCGTCCCGGCCGCCGCGGCTCCGGCCCGCCCGGGCCGAACACCGCGCGGCCGCCCCGGCACGGGGCCGGCCATCCCGAGGTCGCCGCTGATCAGCTGCGACCCCCATCCGAGGACGCAGCCTGGTGACCACTCCTGACTCGCCCGTCCTGATCGTCGGACTCGGCAATCCGGGACCGCGCTACGCGGGCAACCGGCACAACGTCGGTTTCCTCGTCGCCGACGAGCTCGCCGCCCGCGTCGGCGGTGGGTTCAAGGCGCACAAGTCCGGCGCCGACGTCGTCGAAGGCCGGTTGGGCGCCCGCCGCGTCGTGCTGGCGAAGCCCCGGTCGTTCATGAACCTCTCCGGCGGCCCCGTGGCGGGCACGTCGAAGTTCTTCAAGGCCACCCCCGAGACGCTGATCGTGGTGCACGACGAGCTGGACCTGCCGTACGGCACCGTCCGGCTCAAGCGCGGCGGCGGCGAGAACGGGCACAACGGGCTGCGGTCCATCACCAAGTCGCTGGGCACCAAGGACTACCTGCGGGTGCGGTTCGGCGTGGACCGCCCGCCGGGCCGGATGGACCCGGCGGACTACGTGCTCAAGGACTTCTCCGGCGCGGAGCGCAAGGACCTCGGCTACTTCGTGGACCTGTGCGCCGACGCCGTCGAGGCGCTGGCCGCGGACGGTCTGGAAGCCGCGCAGAACCGCTTCCACTGATCAGCCGGCGGCGGGCGGCACGAGTTCCGCGGTGGCGGCGCGCTTGAGCTTGCCGGACGGGGTCTTCGGCAGAGATCCGGGCGGCAGCACCACGACTGCGGCCGGGCGGACGCCGACGGCCCGCACCACGCTGCTGGTGATCTCCTTGCGCAGCGCCTTCTCCGCCGCCCCGTCGCCCGCGGACGCCGATTCGCAGACGACCGCGAACCGCTCCCGGCGGCTCCCCGCGTCGAGCCGGACCGCGGCCGCGTTCCCCGCGCGCACCCCGGCGACCTCGCTCGCGGCGCGCTCCACGTCCACCGGGTAGACGTTCCGCCCGCCCATGATGATCACGTCCTTGCGCCTGCCGCAGATGACGACCTGGCCGTCGACGAGGTAACCGTCGTCCCCGGTGTCCAGCCAGCCCGCCGCGTCCTGCGCGGGCACCGGCCCGTCCGCGGTGCGGTAGCCGGGCGTGACGGCGGCGCCGCGCACCCGCACCCGGCCCACCGCGCGCTCGCCCAGCTCGTTCCCCGCGTCGTCGACGACCTGCACTTCCATCCCGGGCAGCGGCGGCCCGAGCAGCGCGAACGATCGCGTTCCGCCGCCGGTGGCGGGTTCGGCGCGGCCGCGCACCTCCAGCGCTTCGGCGGAGACCACGTCCACCCGCGTCGGCCGGTCGAGCTCGGCGAACGTCACGGCCAGCGTCGCCTCCGCCATCCCGTAGGCGCACACCACCGCCGCGTCGCCCAGCCCGAAGCGGGCACCGGCCGCGGTGAACGAGCGGACCGCCGACACGTCGATCGGTTCGGCGCCGTTGAGCGCGAACCGCAGCCCGGACAGGTCGAACTCGCCGTCCTCGGCGCGGCTCATCCGGCGCGCGGCGATGGCGTAGGCGAAGTTCGGCGCCGCGGTCACGGTGCCGCCGTACTTGCCGATCAGCTTCGGCCACAGCAGCGGGGCGGCGAGGAAGTCGGTCGGTGTCACCTGCACCGCCTCCATCCCGATCGCCATCGGCACGGTGAGGGTGCCGACGAGGCCCATGTCGTGGAACAGCGGCAGCCAGGACACGGCCACGTCCCCCGCCGGGTCCAGGTGGGCGGCCTCGACCATCGCGGCGGTGTTCGCGGCCAGGTTGCCGTGGGTGATCCGCACCGCCTTCGGCTCCGCGGTCGATCCGCTGGTCAGCTGCAGCAGCGCGGTCGCGTCCTCCGCCACCGGCACCGGCTCGGCCAGCGGCTCGGGGTGCGCGACGAGGCCCGCGAGGTCGCGGTACCGGATGCGGTGCGAGTCGAGCAGGTCGGCGAGCGGCTCGAACGGCGGCCCGAGCAGCACCAGCTCGGCGTCGATCACGCCGAGCACCCGCACCGCGTCCTGCGCCCAGCGCGCCAGGTCGGTGCGCGGCGTCGGCTGGTGCAGCATCGTCACGCTGTTCCCGGCGAGCCAGCCGCCTTGCACGGCCGGTGCGATCAGGCCGGGGTCGGCGGCGAGCACGGCGACCGCCGCGCCGGGCCGGACGGTGCCGGTGAGCGCGGCGGCAACGCACCGGGCCTGCTCGTGCACCTCGGCCCAGGTGCGGCGCCGGGGTGCGCGGGGTTCGCCGGTGACCAGCCCGCGCGCGTCCGCCCCGCCGTCGAGCGCCGAGGCCACGATCCCGTCCACGAACCGGCTCATGTGACGCACATTACGACCGTTCCCAGGTGCGGGAAACCGTCGCAGCGACCAATCCACCCCGGCGAAAGGTCCTACCGACCGAACCCGCCCACCTCGACCCACAGCGAGGACCGCCTGCCCGTGAACCTGCTCGGCAGGTCGTATCCGTTGCATGTCAGCGGCGAAGCCGATGAGCTGACGACCACCCGATCAACAGGACCACCCGCGGGTTCTCAGCGTTTCCCTCGCGAGGACAGCTTTCCCCTCGTGGCGGAGCCACTCGGGAAAAAGATCCCGCAGCGAGGGAAACGCTGAGGTTCCGCCACCCCACCCCCTCGCAGCAGGACAACGACCTCAATCCAGCTGATCGGCCAGTTCCAGCCAGCGGGCTTCTACTTCGTCCTTCTCCTGCGACAGCGCCCGCAGCTCGGCGTTGAGCCCCTGCAGCCGCTCGGGTTCGGTGGCGGCCTCGGCGAGCTTGACGTGCAGGTCCTGCTCCTTCTTGCCGAGCTTGTCGAGCTGGCGCTCCAGCTTGGCGAGGTCCTTGCGCGCGGCCCGCTCCTGCGCCCCGGAGAGCTTGTTCTCCTTGGCCTCGGCCGAGTCGACGGCCTGCTTGCCGACGGACTCCTCCGCTTCGAGCAGCGAGCTGCGCCGCCGCAGGTACTCTTCAATGCCGCCGACGAGGTCGCTGAGCTTCCCGTCGCCGAACAGGGCGACGACCCGGTCGCACACCCGCTCCACCAGGTACCGGTCGTGCGAGACGACGACGAGGGTGCCGGGCCAGCCGTCGAGGAGGTCTTCGAGCTGCTGCAGGGTGTCGATGTCCAGGTCGTTCGTCGGTTCGTCGAGCACCAGCACGTTCGGCTCGCCCATCAGCAGCCGCGCGAGCTGGAGCCTGCGGCGCTCCCCGCCGGAGAGGTCGCCGACGGGCGTCCACTGCCGCCCCTTGCCGAACCCGAAGCGCTCCCCCAGCTGGGAGGCGGTGAGCTCGTACTTGCCGAGCTGCACGCGTTCGGCCACGTCCTCGATGGCCTCCAGCACCCGCCAGTCGCCGGGCAGGTCGTGCAGTTCCTGCGTGAGGTGGGCGAGCCGCACGGTGGCGCCGACCTTGCGGGTGCCCGCGTCCGGTTCGCGTTCGCCCGCGATCAGCCGCAGCAGCGTCGTCTTGCCGGAGCCGTTCACGCCGACGACGCCGATCCGGTCGCCGGGGCCGATTCGCCAGGTCACGTCCCGCAGCAGGGTGCGGTCGGCGATCCGCAGGTCGACGTCCTCCAGCTCGACGACGGTCTTGCCGAGCCGCCGCTTCGCGAAGCTGACCAGTTCGACGGTGTCCCGCGGCGGCGGGACGTCGGAGATCAGCGCTTCGGCGGCCTCCACCCGGTAGCGCGGCTTGGAGGTGCGGGCCTTCGCACCGCGCTGCAGCCAGGCGAGTTCCTTGCGGGCCAGGTTCTGCCGCTTCTCCTCGGCCTGCTGGGCGAGCCTGCCGCGCTCGGCGCGGGCGTAGATCCAGTCGGCGTAGCCGCCTTCGTACTGCTCCACCTTGCCCTGGGTGACCTCCCAGGTGCGGTTGCAGACGGTGTCCAGGAACCAGCGGTCGTGCGTGACGATGACGAGGGCGCAGCGGCGGGCCAGCAGGTGATCGGCCAGCCAGCGCACCCCTTCCACGTCGAGGTGGTTCGTCGGCTCGTCCAGCACCAGCAGGTCGAGGTCGCGCACCAGCGCGGCGGCCAGCGCGACCCGGCGGCGCTCCCCGCCGGAGAAGTCGGCGACGGGCGTGTCCAGCCCGAGCCGGGTCATGCCGAGCCCGGTGAGCACCGAGCGGACCCGCGCGTCGGCGGCCCACTCGTGCTCGGCGGTGAACCCGTGCGGGTCGAGCACGGCGTTGCGCACGGTCGACCCGGGCGGGAGTTCGGTGCGCTGGGTGACGACGGCCATCCGCAGGTCGCGGGACTGGCTGACGCGGCCGGAGTCGGGTTCTTCGGCACCGGAGAGCACTTCCAGCAGCGTGGTCTTGCCGCCGCCGTTGAGGCCGACGACCCCGATGCGTTCGCCTTCGTCGACGCCGAGGGAGACGCCATCCAGCAGCGGTCGCACTCCGTAGCTCTTGCTCACCGATTCGAGGTTGATCAGGTTCGCCATCGGGGGTGTGGATCTCCAGAGGAACGTGGGGGTGGGTCAGGCGTGGACCTGCGGCGGGGTGGGCCGGTCGGCGCGGTCGTCACCGACGATCCGCGCGCCGGGCACCGGGCCCTGCGCGACCCGCACGGTGCGGCACACGCCCGCGCCGGACAGCTCGGCGGCCACCCGGACCGCGGCGTCGTCGTCGGTGCACAGGAACGCGCAGGTCGGGCCGGAGCCGGACACGATCCCGGCGAGCGCGCCCGCTTCCACGCCGGCGCGCAGCGTGCGGCGCAGGTTCGGCCGCAGCGACACCGCCGCGGACTGCAGGTCGTTGCCCAGCAGCAGCGCCAGCTGCCGCGGGTCGCCGGAGGCCAGCGCCTCCAGCAGCGGTTCCACCTCGCCGACGCGGTGCGGGCCGGTGTCGCCGCGCAGCCGGTCCAGCTCTGCGTACACGCCGGGGGTCTCCAGGCCGCGCCGGTCCAGCGCGATCACCCAGTGGAAGGTGTGCCGGGCCAGCACCGGGACCAGCCGCTCGCCGCGACCGGTGCCGAGCGCGGTCCCGCCCAGCAGCGAGAACGGCACGTCGCTGCCGATCTTCGCGGCGAGGTCGGCGAGGTCGTCCCGGCCGATCTCCAGCCGCCACAGCGCGTTCACGGCCAGCAGCGCGGCGGCCGCGTCGGCGCTGCCGCCCGCCATGCCGCCCGCGACGGGGATGCCCTTGCGGATCGTGAGCTGCACGCCCGGTTCCTCCGGGTCGCGGCCGGAGTGCTCGGCGAGCAGCTGCACCGCCCGCCACGCCAGGTTGCTCGGCCCGGTCGGGACCGAGTCGGCGCCTTCGCCGTGCACCTCGATGCCGGGCTCGTCGGCGGTGCGCACCGTCACCTCGTCGGTGAGCGAGAGCGCTTGGAAGACGGTGACCAGCTCGTGGTAGCCGTCCGGGCGGGTATCGCCGACCGACAGGTGCAGGTTCACCTTGGCCGGGACACGCACGGTGATGGGGGTGGGTACCACGGAGAGCACCCCTAGAGCGTACGTGTCCGCGCGACTCGCGTGCCGCCCCAGCACCCGACTTCACAGCGGAACCTCCGCGCACCCGGCCGGAATTCCCGGTCGGGCGATGGCACCGCCACCAGGTGGATCTTCGTCCAGCCCGGCCCGGACGCACCGCGGCCCCCCCCCCGGCCCCCGGGGGCCCCGGGGGGGGGGGGGGGCGGCGGGGGGGGGGGCCCCCCCCCCCCCCCCCCCCCCCCCCCCCCCCCCGCCCCCCCCCCCCCCCCCCCCCGCGCCGCGGATTCCAGCAGCTTGCACACCAGCAGCACCGGCGGGAACGTCAGCTCGTTGATGTTGGCGCGGACCGCGACGGTGCCGGAGGCGGCGTCGTAGGCGTTGATGAAGTTGCTCATCCCGGTCGGGGCGATGTCGAGGACTTCGCCGAGCGCTTCCCGCTGCTCCACCAGCGCCCGGGTCACGTCGGCGAGCTGGTCCACGTTGGCGGTCACCGATTCCCGGTTGTCCCGCACGAACCCGTCGAGTTCGGTGAGCGCGGCCGTCAGCGAGCTCAGCGCGGCGGCGGTCTGCTGCCGCTCGTCGGCGAGGAACCCGGAGACGTCGGCGAGCCGGGTGTGGAAGTCCCGCACCTGCGCGTCGTTGGCGGCCAGCGTCGCGGTGAACTCGTTGAGGTGGTCGACGGTGGCGAACAGGTCGTCGTGCGAGCCGTCGAGGGTGGCCGACAGTTCGCCGAGCCGCCGCACCGTCTCGTTCAGCTTCGCCCCGTTGCCGTCGAGGTTCGCCGCGGCGGTGCCGAGCAGGTCCGACAGCGCCCCGTCCCGGTTGGCGCCGTCCGGCCCGAGGGCTTCGGTGAGCGCGTTGGCGCTGCGGTACAGGTCGTCGAGGTCGGCGGGGACCATCGTGCGGTCGGTGCCGAGCACCGCGCCGGGGGCCAGCTCCGGGCCGCCCTCGTAGGCGGGGGTGAGCTGCACGTACCGGTCGCTGACGAGGCTCGGCGCCACCACCACCGCGCCCGCCGCGGCGGGGACGCGGAGCTCGCGGTCCACGCTCAGCTCCACCCGCACCCGGCCACCTTCGGGCCGCACCGAGGTGACGCGGCCGACCTCGACGCCCAGCACCCGTACCGACGACTGCGGGTACAGGCCCACGGCCCGCTCGAAGTAGGCGGTGATGCGGGTGCCCGGGTCGCGCAGCACCCACCACAGCGCGCCGCTGAGCAGCAGCACCAGCACGCAGCCGAAGGCGAGCAGCGCCGTCGCCGGTCTCCGGTTCATCGTCCACCTCCGCGGAGGTCGCAGCCGTGCGGGTTGATCTGCAGCGGGCCGGCGTCCACGGTCGGCGGCACCAGCCCGCACAGGTAGCCGTCGAACCAGCGCCCGTTGCCGACGGTGTTGTTGAACCCGGTCACGTAGGGCCGCAGCGCGGCGATGGTGGCCGCCACCTGGTCCTGGTTGCGCTGCAGCATGGCGGTGACCTGCTGCAGCTCGCGCAGCGCCGGGTTCAGCCGCTGCTGGTTGTCGGCGACGAGCCCGCGCAGCTGCGCGGAGACCTCCTGGGTGCCGCGCAGCAGCGAGCCGATGGCGTCGCGGCGGCGTTGGAGTTCGCCGAGCAGCAGGTTCCCGTCGCCGACGAGCCGGGCGACCTGCGCGTCGCGGTCGGCGGCGATGCCGCTGACGTCGGCGGCGTGGTGCAGCAGGTCGGCGAGCTGCTCGTCGCGGGAGGCGATGGTGCGGGACAGGGCGGCGAGCCCGTCCACGGCGCCGCCGAGGTGCTGCTCCCCGCCGCGCAGGCTCTCGGACAGGACCTGGAAGCTGCGGGCGAGCTGGTCGGTGTCGACCCGGCCGGTGCTGCGGGCGACCTGGTCGAGGGCGTCGGGGATGTCGAAGGGCACCTCGGTGCGGGCGTCGGGGATGGTGCGGTCCGGGTCCTGCGGGTGCGCGCCGTCGGGACGCAGCGCCAGGTTCTTCGCGCCCAGCAAGGTCTTCAGCTGGATGGACACCGTGCTGCGGTCGCCGACGGGCACGTCCTCGACGCGGAACCGCACCAGCACCCGGTTCCCGTCGAGGCCCACCTCGGTGACCTCGCCGACGCGGACGCCGGCGACCTCCACGTCGTCGCCCGCGGCGAGCCCGGCGGATTCGGTGAACCGCGCCGAGTAGGTGGTGCCGCCGCCGAGCAGCGGCAGGTCGTTCGCGAAGAACGCCAGCAGCGTCACGGCGGTCAGCAGCCCGAGGGCGACGACGCCGACGGTGGCCTGGTCGCGGTCGCGCAGCGCGGTGCTCATGGGCGGCACCTCTCGGGCATCCGGGTCGGGGGCAGCGGCAGCACCTGGGCTCGCACGTCGAGCCCGGAGATGCCGACGGTTCCGGTGAGGCGGCACAGGTAGAAGTTGAACCAGCTGCCGTAGCTCACCGTGCGGGTCAGCGAGTCGAGGCGGCCCGGCAGCGTCCGCAGGTCGTGCTCCAGCTGCGGCAGCCCGGCGTTCAGGTTCGCCGACAGGTCGCCGAGCGCGGCCACGTCCTCGCGCAGCGGCGGCCGGACGTCGCGCAGCAGCCCGGCGGTGGTGCCGGTGAGCTCGTCGAGGGCGGCGACCGCGTCACCGACGGGTTCGCGCTGCGCGGCGAAGCCGCTGACGAGGCGTTGCAGCGCGTCGACGAGCCCGGCGAGTTCCGGTCCGCGGGCGCCGACCTGGGCGAGCACGGCGTTGAGGTTGTCGATCACCTGCCCGATCACCTGGTCCTTCTCGGCGAGCGTCCCGGTCAGCGACGCGGTGTGCGCGAGGATGCTCTGCACGGTGCCGCCTTCCCCTTGCAGCACCTGGACGAGCTCGCCGGAGAGCCGGTTGACGTCACCCGGTTCGAGGGCGCGCAGCAGCGGCTGGAACCCGTTGAACAGCGCGGTGAGGTTCAGCGCCGGCCGGGTCTGGGCGACGGGCAGCACCGCGTCGGCGGGCAGCACGGCTTCGCCGGGGTCGAGGGCCGCGTCGAGCGCGAGGTAGCGCTGCCCGGCGAGGTTGCGGTACTTCACGGTGGCGATGGCGTCCGCGGGCAGCCGCCGCGCCGCGTCCACCTGGAACCGGGCCAGCGCGCGGCGCCCGTCGATCACCTCCAGCGAGGTGACCTGCCCGACCCGCACCCCGGCGATGCGGACCTCGTCGCCTTCGCCGAGCCCGGAGGCGTCGTCGAACTCGGCGGCGTAGCCGGTGGTGGACCCGACGTCGGAGGCGGCGATGGTCATCGCGAGCAGCCCGGTGAGCAGCCCGGTGACGAGCGTGAACAACGACAGCTTGACCAGCGGTGCGGCGAGTCCGGCCCTCATCGCAGGGTCACCTCCGCTCCGCGGTAGACGGGTCCGACGAGCACGCTGCTCCAGTCCGGCACGTCGCCCGGGATGCGGTGCAGCTCGGGCGCGAGCAGCGCGGCGACCAGGTCGCGTTCGGCGGGCGAGTTCACCAGCGGCCCGTCCGCGGACTGCGCGCTGGTGGCGGCGGGCTGCTGCTCCCCCGGGCCGTGCGGCGGCGGGTGCGTGGAGCCGTCCTGCAACGGCCCGCCGGGCGGGTACTGCGGGAAGCGGTCCGGCGGTTCGACCCACGGGTAGCAGCGCGGGCCGCGGGTGTCCTCGTAGCGGGGCGTGTCGACGCCGGGCAGGTACTTCCCGCGGCTGCCGGTGATCTCGATGGTGACCTTCTGCATCGGGTTCGCGTCGCCCGCGCCGAACGCCCGCTCGGCGATGGGGATGCTGCGGGTGAGCTGATCGAGCACGCAGCCGTACTGCGGCGCGTACCGGGCGAGCAGGTCCACTGTGGACCGCGAATCGGCGGCGAGCCGGATCAGGTTGTCCCCGTTGGCTTCCAGGAACCGGGTCGCGTTCTCCGCGGTGACGGCGGTGGTGTTCCAGACTTGCTCGAACGAGTCGCGCCGTTCCGCGATCGTGCCGCTGGTGGTGGTGAGGTCCCGCATCGCGCGCAGCAGGTCGGGTGCCGCCTCGTGGTAGGTGCGGGCGACGTCGTCGACGCGGCCCAGCACCGACCGCAGCCGCGGCAGCGACGGGTTGAACCGGGCGAGGTAGCCGTCGAGGTCGCGCAACGTGCCGCCGAGCTGCGCGCCGCGTCCGTCCAGCGCCTGCGACACCGCGTTCAGCGTGGCCGCGAGCTGCTGCGGCCGCACGGCCTGCAGCAGTGGCAGCAGGTCGTCGAGGACGCGTTCCACCTCGATGGCGGCGGAGCTGCGGTCCTGCCCGATCACGTCCCCGGCGACCAGGTGCGGGCCGGTGCCCGGGCCGGTGTGCGCGAGGGACACGTAGCGCTCCCCGAACAGCGTCTTCGGCAGCAGCCGCGCGGTGGCGGAGGCGGGGATCCGCTCGGCCATCTCCGGGCGCAACGCCAGGTCCAGCTCGGCGCGGTCCGGCCCGGGCCGCACCGCGCGCACCTCGCCGACGAGCACGCCGCGCACCTTCACGTCCGATCCGGCGCGCAGCTCGTTGCCCGCCCGGTCGGTGTGCAGCACGACCGGCACCACCGGCGTGAACGACTTCCGGTAGAAGCCGATCATGCTGGTGAAGAACAGCGCGGACACCAGCAGGAACACCAGCCCCAGCAGCTGGTGCCCGCGCCGGTCCCGCCGCGCCCGCCTCATCCGGCGATCCGCACGGTCGTGGTGGAACCCCAGATCGCCAGGCTCAGGAAGAAGTCCAGCACCGCCACCAGCACGATCGAGGTGCGCACCGCCCGCCCCACCGCGATGCCCACGCCCGCGGGCCCGCCGCGCGCGGTGTAGCCGTAGTAGCAGTGCGTCAGGATCACCACGAGGCTGAACACCAGCACCTTCCCGAACGACCACAGCACGTCCTGCGGCGGCAGGAACAGGTGGAAGTAGTGGTCGTAGGTGCCCGCGGACTGCCCGTAGAACCACACCGTGATCTGCCGCGACGCGAAGTAGGAACCGAGCAGCCCCACCACGTACAGCGGGATCACCGCAGCGAGCCCGGCCAGCACCCGGCTGGTCACCAGGTACGGCACGGTGCGCACGCCCATCACCTCCAGCGCGTCGATCTCGTCGGAGATGCGCATCGCGCCGAGCTGCGCGGTGAACCCGCAGCCGACCGTCGCCGACAACGCCAGGCCCGCCGACAGCGGCGCGACCTCGCGGGTGTCGAAGTAGGCGGCGATGAACCCGGTCAGCGCGGAGGTGCCGAGCTGGTCCAGCGAGGAGTAGCCCTGCAACCCGACGATCGCGCCGGTGCACACCGTCATCCCGATCATCACGCCGAGCGTGCCGCCGATGACGGCGAGCGCGCCGCTGCCGAACATCACCTCGGTGAGCAGCCGCCCCGTCTCCCGCGGGTACTTGCGCAACGTCAACGGCGCCAGCGCCAGCGCCCGCAGGTAGAACGCCAGCTGCCACCCGAGCCCGGCGAGCGCGTCGCCGGGGCGGGAGAACAGCAGCGCGAACCGGCGCCGCCACGGCGTCGGCGGCGGCAGGTACTGCTCGGTCGCGACCATCACAACTCCTTCGGCGGAACGAGTTGCAGGTAGATCCCGGTGATCACCAGGTTGATCGCGAACAGCAGCAGGAAGGTGATCACCACGGCCTGGTTCACCGCGTCGCCCACGCCCTTCGGCCCGCCGGCCGGGTGCAGGCCCCGGTAGGCGGCGACCACCCCGGCCACGAACCCGTAGATCAGCGCCTTGAGCTCGCTGACGTAGAGGTCGGGCAGCTGCGCGAGCGCGTTGAAGCTGGCCAGGTAGGCGCCGGGCGTGCCGCCCTGCAGCACCACGTTGAAGAAGTAGCCACCCGCCACGCCCACCACGCTCACCAGCCCGTTGAGCAGCAGCGACACGAACACGGCACCGAGCACGCGCGGCACGATCAGCCGGTGCACCACGGAGACGCCGAGCACTTCCATCGCGTCGATCTCCTCGCGGATGGTGCGGGCGCCGATGTCCGCGCACACCGCCGAACCGCCCGCCCCGGCCACCAGCAGCGCGGTGATCAGCGGGCTGGCCTGCTGCAGGATGGACAGCGCGCTGGCCGCGCCGGTGAACGACTGGGCGCCGATCTGCTGGGTCAGCGACCCGAGCTGCATGGCGATCACCGCGCCGAACGGGATGGCCACCAGCGCGGTCGGCAGGATGGTGACGCTCGCGAACAGCCACGCCTGCTGCACCCACTCCCGCACCTGGAACGGGCGCCTGGGCACGGCGCGCAGCACTTCCCAGGACAGCGTGGCGAGCCTGCCGACCTGGGCGAAGGCGGCGCTCGCGGGGACGCGGTGGCTGGAGCCGGGCGAGTTCACGGCGACTCCCCGCCCGCGCGGCGGCACCGCACCACTTCGACGCCCATCGCTGCACCACCTCGTCGTCGCGCTCGCGTCGGGTCCTGCCCGCGGCGGCACCGGGGGCGACCTGCTCGGTCCCCGCCGGTGCCCGACCCGGCGGGCCCGGCGGCGGGGTCATCTGGCCAGGGAATGCGTTGCGGTGGCACCTCCGTCCGCGACGAACTCGGCGCCGGTGCAGTAGGAGCTGTCGTCGCTCGCCAGGAACGCCACCAGGTTCGCGACCTCCTCGGGCCGCCCGACGCGGCCGAGGGCGAGCCGGGCGGCGGCGAAGTCGTCCAGCGCGGCGCCCACCTGCGCGCGCACCATCGCGGTGTCGATCACGCCGGGGTGCACCGAGTTGACCCGGATGCCGCGGTGGCCGAGCTCCAGCGCGGCCACCTTCGTCATGCCGCGCACCGCGAACTTGCTCGCCGAGTAGGCGATCGAACCGGCCATCCCGGCCAATCCCTCGACCGAGGAGACGTTGATGATGGAGCCACCGTCGCGCATCGACCGCTGCACCGCCCGCATGCCGAGGAAGGCGCCGAACTGGTTGACCCGCACCACCCGCTCGAAGTCGGCGGGTTCTGTCTCGGCCAGCGGCGCCAGGTGCAGCACGCCCGCGTTGTTCACCAGCACGTCCACCGGGCCGAACGCGTCCTCGGCGGCCGCGACGGCACCGTCCCACCCGGCCTCGTCGGTGACGTCGAGGTGCCGGAACCGGGCGTCCGCCCCGAGTTCGGCGGCCAGCGCCCGCCCCACCGCCACGGCGCCGCCGCCGCGCCGCCCCCCCCCCCCGGCGGGCCGGGGGCCCCCCCCCCGCCCCCCCGGGGGGCCCCCGCCCCCCCCCCCCCCCCCCGCGCGGGGGCCCCGCCGCGCCGCGCCGCCGCCGCGCCTTGGCCACCCGCCGCCCCGGTGATGATCGCGACCTTGCCGCGCAACCCGGCCACCTCACATCAGCTCGTCGGTCAGCGGCAGCAGCACCGACTTCAGCTCGGTGTAGGCCTCGTAGGCGCTGCGGCCGCCTTCGCGGCCCAGCCCGGACTGCTTGTACCCGCCGAACGGCAGGTGCGGTTCGACCTGGAACCCGTTGATGCCGACCGTGCCGGCGCGCAGCTTCCGCGCGACGCGGAACGCCCGCGCGGCGTCGGCGGTGAACACGCCCGCGCCGAGCCCGTACTCGGTGTCGTTGGCCAGCCGCACCGCCTCGTCCTCGTCGGTGAACGGCACCACCGACAGCACCGGGCCGAACACCTCCTGGCGGGCGATCTCCATCCCGTTGTCCACGTCGGCGAAGATCGCGGGGGTGACGAAGTTCCCTGCGGCCAGCTCGCCGTCGGCGCGCACCCCGCCGGTGACCAGCCGGGCGCCGTCCCGTTCCGCCCGCCCCACCAGGTCCAGCACCCGTTCCAGCTGCCGCTCGTTGATCAGCGGGCTGGAGAGCACGCCCGGGTCGAACGGGTCGCCGTAGGTGACCGAGGCGGCGATCAGCTCGGCCGCGCCGAGGAATTCGTCGTAGACGTCGCGGTGCACCAGCGCCCTGGTGTGCGCGACGCACGCCTGCCCGGACAGCCCCAGGGTCACCATGCCCATCGCGGTCATGCCCGCCATCCCGGCGTCGGCGTCCGGGAACACCAGCGCGGGGCTCTTGCCGCCGAGTTCCAGCGAAACGCGCTTGAAGGTGGGCGCCGAGGCCTCCACGATGCGCCGCCCGACCTCGCGGCTGCCGGTGAAGCTGACCTTGTCGACCGCCGGGTGGGTGATGAGCGCTTCGCCGGTGGTCTCCCCGGTCCCGGTGACCACGTTGAGCGCCCCGCCGGGCAGCCCCGCCTCGACGAGCAGCTCCACCATCCGCAGCACCGAGAACGTCGCGTGCTCGGACGGTTTCAGCACCACGGTGCACCCGGCGGCCAGCGCGGGCGCGACCTTCTGCGCGAACAGCAGGAACGGCGCGTTCCACGGCAGGATCGCGGCGACCACGCCGATCGGTTCGCGCAGCGTCATCGCCAGGTGGTCGCCGCCCTGGTACGGCGGCAGCGTCTCGCCACCGGCCTTGTCGATCCACCCGGCGTGGTGGTCGAAGACGTCGGCGGCGACGTCAACGGAACCGGCGTAGACGGTGCCGAACGACAGCGGCACCCCGTTGTCCAGCGCCTGCAGCCCGCGCAGCTCCTCGGCGTGCTCCCGCAGCGATTCGGCGTAGCGGTGCAGCAACCGGGCGCGACGGCCGGCCGGCAGTCCCGGCCATTCCCCCTCGTCGAAGGCGCGGCGGGCGGCGCGGACCGCGTCGTCCACGTCCTCGGCACCGGCGACCGGGAACGTCCCGATCTCCTCCTGGGTGGCGGGATGGCGGTGGGTCCAGGTGCGACCGGAGCGGGCCTGGCGCCGCTCGCCGTCGACGAGCAGCGAGCCGTCCGGCAGCCCGATCCGCTCGCGGTGCTTCTGCACGGTCAGCGACATCCTGGTCACTCCTCCTGGTCGAGCGGTCGGGCGTGCTTCGGGGTCTAGCCCAGCGACAGCAGGTCGTCGCTGGTGAACATGCCGCCCGCGCGGTCGGCGAAGTGGCCGCCGACGGCCCGGTGCAGCTCCTCGGTGGTCCAGGTGGGTCCGGCGGCGTCGAAGCGGCGCTCGATCGTCGGCGGGGCCATCAGCGCCACCTTCCCGCCGTGCACCACGAACACCTGGCCGTTGACGGCGTCGGCGGCCGGGGCCGCCAGGTAGGCGACGAACGGCGCGACGTGCTCGGTGGACAGCGGGTCCACGCCGCCGTCCGGCGCCGGGCCGAAGACGTCCTCGGTCATGGCGGTGCGGGCGCGCGGGCAGATCGCGTTGGCGCGCACCCCGTAGCGGGCGGTGGCGCGGGCGGTGGAGACGGTGAGCGCGGCGATCCCGGCCTTCGCGGCCGCGTAGTTCGGCTGGCCGCCGGACCCGAGCAGGAACGCCTCGGAGGCGGTGTTCACGATCCGGGCGCCGACCTCGGCGCCGGTCTCCTTGCACAGTCGGCGCCAGTGCGCGGTGGCGGCCCGGGTGAGCAGGAAGTGCCCGCGCAGGTGCACCCGGACCACCTCGTCCCAGTCCTGGTCGGACATGCCGAACACCATCCGGTCGCGCAGCACGCCCGCGTTGTTCACCACCACGTGCAGGCCGCCGAAGTGCTCCAGCGCGGCGGCCAGCAGCCCGTCCGCGGTGTCCCGCTCGGCCACGTCGCCGCGCACCGCGACGGCCCGGCCGCCCGCTCCGGTGATCTCGGCGGCGACGTCGTCGGCGGCGGCGGACACGTCGTTGAGCACGAGGCTCGCCCCCGCTCCGGCGAGCGCGAGCGCCTCGGCCCGGCCGAGCCCGGCGCCCGCGCCGGTGACCACGGCGACCCGCCCGTCCAGCCGCAGCTCCGGACTCTGCTCCACAGTGGACTCCTCAGGTCGGTTGCTCCGGTGATCGGTGGCCGGGCCGCTCGGTGGCGAAGCCGGTCAGTGGCCCGGCAGATCAGTGGCTCAGCCGGTCGGTGGCCCGGTCGGCGGCCCGGCCGGTCGGCGGTCTAGTCGAAGGTGACGATCTGGCGCACCAGCGCGGCATCGCCGCCCTGCAGCGCGGCCAGCCCCTCGTTGATCTCGGACAGCGGCAGCCGCCTGCTGACCATGCCCTCCAGGTCGAGCAGCCCGGCGCGCCAGAACCGCAGCATCCGGTCGATGTCCCGGCGCGGGTCGGCCGAGCCGTAGAAGGACGGCAGGATCCTGCGCTCGTTGAGGAACAGCTCCTGCGCGGTGAACTCGACCTTCTGCTCCGCCCCGCCCGCGCCGACGATGACGGTGCTGCCGCCGCGGCGGGTGGCGTCGTAGGCGGCGCGGATGGTGCCCGCCAGCCCCACGACCTCGATGGCGCAGTCGAACCCGGCGCCGCCGGTGAGCTCCTGCTTGAGCTCGTCGAAGCCGTCGGGGGTGGCGGTGTGCGTCGCGCCGAACCGGCGAGCCCCGGCGTGCTTGCCGACCACCGGGTCCACCGCGACGATCGTGGTCGCCCCGGCCAGCCGCGCCCCCTGGACCACCGAGATCCCGACGCCGCCGCAGCCGATGACGGCGACGGTGGCGCCCGGTTCGATCCGGGCTGTGTTGAGCACCGCGCCCACGCCGGTCAGCACCCCGCAGCCCAGCAGCGCGGCCACCTCGAACGGCACGTCCGGCTCGACCTTGATCGCCCCGGCGCGGGGCAGCACGAGCTCCTCGGCGAAGGTGCCGCAGCCGGCGAACCCGAACACCGGCTGGGAGCCCACCTCGAAGCGCGGCGAGGTGAACGCGGCGACCGTGTGCACCGCGCACAGGTGCGGCTGGCCGTGCAGGCATTCCCGGCAGGTCCCGCAGGGCGGGACGAAGGTGATGGTGACGTGGTCGCCGGGCACCAGGTCGGTCACCTGGTCGCCGACGGCGAGCACTTCGCCCGCGCCTTCGTGGCCCATCACGCCGGGGGCGAGCGCGGGAAGCGTGCCGTTCATCGCGGACAGGTCGCTGTGGCAGATGCCGGCCGCGCGGATCCGCACGTGCACTTCACCTGGCCCGGGAGCCACCACGGCCGCGTCCGAGCGGACGTGGAGCCGGTCGTCGCCGATCTGATCGAGCACCGCTGCTTCCACGGTCCTGTCCCCTCGTCGCGTCCACGCCCGCCGGAGCGGACCGTTACCTGCGACACACGGTAGAACTTGTTACCGTTCTGCTCAAGACCCGAGTTCATCGGTTCCCTCAACGAAGTACAACGCTCCTTTGGGGCACAGCTGCACAGCTTTGGTAACACGTTCTACCCGCTCGGCGGGGACGGGGCGGTGGACGTGCAGCCGCTCGTCCTCGTCCAGCTCGAAGACCTCCGGAGCGAGCCCGGCGCAGACCCCGTTGGCCTCGCACAGCTCCGGTCGCACGCCGATCTCCATGACCACCTCCGCACTCGTGGACCCCTGTCCGCGCGACGGATCGGCATCGGCCTCCCGCGAGGCCAACGAGCCGCACCCGCCCCGGGACACCGTCCGGCCGCCGGATCACCCGAGCGGACCAGCGCGGTCAGTCCCGGCGAGGATCCGAACCTAGAACGCGTTCCACGCTATCCGATCGGGACCTCCGGAATCGATGGATGCCGACCGGTAGGAGGAAGGTCGACCCGCGAGCGCCCGCCGGTCTATGGTCACTGCAACACGTTGCACTCGAACCGTGCATCGCTCGCGCCAGGAGGCCCCATGCACATCGGCTTCACCCCCGAGCAGCAGCGGCTGCGGCAACGGCTGCGCGACTACTTCGCGGACCTGATGACCGACGAGCTGCGCGCCGAACTGACCGGCGACGGCGACTACGGCGACGGCGGGGCCTACGAGCGGGTCGTGCGCAGGCTCGGCGCCGACGGCTGGCTCGCCCTCGGCTGGCCCCGCGAACACGGCGGCCACGGCGGCACCATGCTGGAACAGCTCATCTTCACTGACGAGGCGGCCGTCGCCGGCGTCCCGGTACCGTTCCTGACGCTCAACAGCATCGCCCCGACGATCATGCGCTACGGCACCCCGGAGCAGCGCGCCCGGTACCTGCCGGGCATCGCTTCGGGCGAACTGCACTTCGCCATCGGCTACTCCGAACCCGAGGCGGGGACCGATCTCGCCTCGCTGCGCACCACCGCGGTGCGCGACGGCGACCACTACGTGATCAACGGGCAGAAGATGTGGACCAGCCTGGTGCAGTACGCCGACCACATCTGGCTGGCCTGCCGCACCGACCCGGACGCCCGCAAGCACGAGGGCCTCAGCGTGCTGGTCGTGCCGACCGACTCCCCCGGCTTCTCCTGGACCCCGGTACGCACCGTCGCCGGGCCCACCACCAGCGCCACCTACTACGAGGACGTGCGGGTGCCGGTGAGCGCGCTGGTCGGGACGGAGAACGGCGGCTGGCCGCTGATCACCAACCAGCTCAACCACGAGCGGGTCGCGCTCACCTCCGCGGCCCCGATCATCGCGGCGCTCGGGCAGGTGCGGGAGTGGGCGCGGCGCACCGAACTCGCCGACGGGCGCCGGGTGCTCGACCAGGAGTGGGTGCGCTCGCACCTGGCGCGGGTGCACGCGGGCGCCGAGGTGCTCAAGCTGATGAACTGGAAGATCGCCTGGACCGCAGAGCAACGACCGGCGCCCGCCGCGGCGTCGGCGACGAAGGTCTACGGCACCGAGCTGGCCATCGAGGCCTACCGGCTGCTGATGGAGGTGCTCGGCCCCGCCGCTCACGTGCGCGGCGGCGCACCGGGTGCGGCGCTGCGCGGCCGGATCGAGCGGATGCACCGGGCCGCGCTGATCCTCACCTTCGGCGGCGGCACCAACGAGGTGCAGCGCGACATCGTGTCCACCGCGGGCCTCGGCCTGCCGCGCGCCCGCCGGTGACGCGCGCCGGAACCCACCACTCGCAGAGGAGCACCGCGATGGACTTCACCCCCACCGAGCAGCAGCAGGACCTCACCGAGCTGACCCGCCGGATCACGACCGACCGGGTCACCAGCGAGCGGTTGCGCGAAGTGGAATCCGGGCCGGAGCGCTTCGACCGCGCGCTGTGGGCGGAACTGGCGAAGGCGGGCGTGCTCGGCGCCGGGCTGCCCGATTCCCTCGGCGGCGGGGGCTGCGGGCCGCTGGAGCAGTGCGCGGTGCTGGTGGAACTGGGCCGCGCCGTCGCCCCGGTGCCGTACCTGGCGTCGCTGGTCGCCGGGGCGGGTGCGCTCGCCCGGTTCGGCGACGAGCAGCAGTGCGAGCGCTGGGCGCGGCCCGCGGGCGGCGGCGAGATCGTGCTCACCGCCGCGTTCGCCGAAGGCGCCGAACCCGTTCCGGACCCGCCCGCGACCCGCGCCGAACGGGCGGACGAGCGGTGGGTGCTGCACGGCGCGAAGGTCGCGGTGCCCGCCGGGACGGTCGCCGACGCGTTCCTCGTCCCCGCCACGACCCCGGACGGCACCCGGGTGTTCGTGGTCGCCGCCGCCGACCCGGGCGTCTCGGTACGGGCGCAGCAGGTCGTGGACGGGGACGCGGAAGCGGTGCTGGAGCTGGCGGCGGTCGCGCTCGACGCGGACCGGCTGCTCGGCGGCGCCGAGGTCGCGCGGTGGCTCGCCGACCGGTACGCGCTCGGGGCGTGCGCCGAACAGCTCGGCGTGCTGGAGCGGGCGCTGGAGCTCACCGCCGCGCACGCCCGCGAACGCGTCCAGTTCGACCGTCCGATCGGCACCTTCCAGGCGGTCTCGCAGCGGCTCGCCGACGCCTACGTCGACGTGGAGGCCGTCCGGCTCACGCTGTGGCAGGCCGCGTGCCGCGCCGCGCAGGACCTGCCGTGCTCCGCCGAGGTGGCCGTCGCGAAGTTCTGGGCCGCCGAAGCCGGGCACCGCGTGGCGCACACCGCGGTCCACGTGCACGGCGGCACGGGCATCGACCTGGACCACGACCTGCACCGCTACTTCACCGCCGCCAAGCGCCGCGAGTTCGTCCTCGGCGGCGCCACCGCACAGCTGCACCGCATCGGCGAGGCGCTGGCCACCGACGAAATCTCCTTGGACTGACTGGCTTGTCTTCCACTCGTGTTGCGTAGCGCCCACTGGGCCTTGTCGTTTTCTTGTCAGCGGCGAAGCCGCTGAGCAGCGACCACCAGAGCAACAAGACCACCCGCGGGTTCTCAGCGGCTTCCTCGCGAGGACAGCGATTTCGCCGTGTGTTGGACATACATCAGAAATCGATCCCGCAGCGAGGAAGCCGCTGAGGTTCCGCCACCCCAGTGCTACGCAACACCAGTGGGAAATCGAAGCGACGGGAGGAGCGGGCATGGTTGAGCGGACTCCGACGGTGACCGAACTGCTGCTGGCCCGCGCGGACGACGCGCGGCCCGGACTGCGCTTCGAGGACCGGGAGTGGAGCTGGGCCGAGCACGTGCGGCGCAGCGCCGAACTCGCGGCCCTGCTGCGCGCGCGGCACCCCACCGACGGGCCGCCGCACGTCGGGGTGCTGCTGGACAACGTGCCGGAGTTCTCCTTCCTGCTGGGCGCGGCCGCGCTGTCCGGCACCGTGCTGGCCGGGCTCAACCCGGGCCGCCGGGGCGCGGCGCTGGCTCGGGACGTGCGGCTCGCGGACTGCGCTCTGGTGATCACCGAGCCGCGGCACGCCCCGCTGCTGGACAGTGCCGAGCTCGACGCCGAGGTGCTGGTGCTCGGCTCCCCGGAGTGGGAGCGGGCGCTGGCCGCGCACCGCGGCGCCCCGCTCGACCCGGTGCCCGCCACCCCGGACGACCTGTTCGCGCTGCTGTTCACCTCCGGCACCGGCGGCGAGCCGAAGGCGGTGCGCTGCACGCACGGCAAGGTCGCGTTCCCGGGCCGGATGCTCGCCGACCGGTTCCGGCTGGGCGGGCGGGACGGCACGTACGTTTCGATGCCGCTGTTCCACTCGAACGCACTGTTCGCCGGGTGGGCGGTGGGCCTGGCGGCGGGCGCGGCGATCTCGTTGCGGCGCCGGTTCTCCGCGTCGGAGTTCCTGTCCGACGTGCGCCGGTTCGGCGCCACCTACGCGAACTACGTCGGCACGCCCCTGTCGTACGTGCTGGCCACGCCGCCGCGGCCGAACGACGCGGACAACCCGCTGCGGATCGCCTACGGCAACGAGGGCGCCGAGCGGGACCTGGCGCGGTTCGCGGAGCGCTTCGGCTGCCGGGTGGTGGACGGGTTCGGCTCCACCGAAGGCGGCATCGCCATCGCCCGCACCCCGGACGCGCCACCCGGTTCGCTCGGCAGACCCGGCCCGGGGGTGGCGGTGCTGCACCCGGACACCGGGCGGCGGTGCGCGGTGGCGGTCTTCGACCGGGACGGACGGCTCGCCAACCCGGACGAGGCGGTCGGCGAATTGGTCAACACCGCGGGCGCCGGCTGGTTCGCCGGCTACTACGGCGCGCCGGAGGACGACGCGCGGCGGATGGGCGGCGGCATGTACCGGTCCGGCGACCTCGGCTACGTCGACGCGGACGGGTTCTGCTACTTCGCGGGCCGTTCCGCGGAATGGCTGCGGCTGGGCGGGGAGAACCTGGGTGCCGCGCCGATCGAGCGGGTGCTGCTGCGGCATCCGGCGATCGCGCACGCCGCGGTGTACGCGGTGCCGGACCCGGCGGTCGGCGACCAGGTAATGGCGGCGCTGGTGCTCGCCGACGAGCTCGACGACCTCGGTGATTTCCTGGCCGCGCAACCGGATCTGGGTCCGAAGCAGCTGCCGCGGTTCGTCCGCATCGCCGCGGAGCTGCCGCGCACCGGCACGCACAAGGTGCTCAAGCGCGAACTCGCCGCCCAACGCTGGAACTGCCCGGACCCGGTGTGGTGGCGTCCCGGGCCGGACCCGGTCTACGAGGTCCTGCCCCCGGAGCGGGCGGCCGAGCTGGACGGCCGCGCTACGCGTCCGGTTCCTCGAAGCTGAGCAGATCCCCGGGCTGGCAGTCGAGCGCCGCAGATCTTGGCCAGCGTGGAGAACCGGATCGCCCTGGCCCGCTGGTTCTTCAGGATCGACAGGTTCGCGAGGGTGATGCCGATCCGGTCGCCGAGCTCGGTCAGGGTCATGTCCCGCTCGGCCAGCAGCCGGTCCAGGTGCACGCGGACGCCGTGCGGCTCGTCGTCGGCGGTCACACCGTCCCCGCCAGGTCCTCGCGCATCCGCACGGCTTCCCGCATGATCCGGGCGAGGATCAGGGCGGCGAGCCCGGCCAGCACCGCGAACCACGGGAACGGGTTGCCGCTCATCGCCTGCCACGGCTGGCCGCCGCCGAACACGTCGGGCGGGGTGGCCGCCGGGACCGTGCTCGCGACCAGGGCCTGCCGCGACCACCCGGTCACCGCGGCGGCGACCGGGACGCCGAGCACCAGAAACCACCCGAGCGCGGCCATCCGGCGCGGTACCAGGTCGGTGAACGCGCCGTGGCGCACCGCGGTCCGCAGCACCGCGGTCCGCAGCAGCAGCGCCACCGCCGCGAACAGGTAGCCCGGCAGCCGCACCCCCAGGTCCCACATCCGCTGCACCGCGTCGGGGTCCTGTAGGCAGCACCGGACGAGGGCGCTGCCGCCGACGCGCACCCCGGCGGCCGCGGCGGGGGGATCGGCCCGCCCCGGACGACGGGCGTCAGCGCAGGCGGCCCAGGCGGGCGAGGGTGTCGTCGGCCTCGCGGAGCAGCTCGCCCATCAGCTCGTCGACGCCGCGCACCGCGTTCATCCGGCCCACGACCTGCCCCACCGGCATCGAGACCACCTCCGGGTCCTCGGCCGCGCTGATCCGCTGGTGCGCCTCGCTGACCAGGATGTTCTGCAGCGGCATCGGCAGCGGCTCGGGCGCGTCCGGTTCGCTCCACGCCTCGGTCCAGCGGGTCTTGAGCAGCCGCGCCGGTTTGCCGGTGTAGATGCGGGTGCGCACCGTGTCCGCGGAACCCGCGGCGACCAGCGCGCGCTGCATCGCCGCGCCGCCGGTGGTCTGCGCGTACTCGCGGGTCGCCAGCCAGTACGAACCCATCCACGCCCCGCTCGCGCCCAGGGCCAGCGCGGCCGCGATCTGGCGCCCGGAGCCGATGCCGCCCGCGGCGAGCACCGGGGCCCGGTCGCCGACGGCGTCGACGACCTCCGGCACCAGCACCATGGTGGCGATCTCGCCGGTGTGCCCGCCCGCCTCGTGGCCCTGCGCCACGACCAGGTCCACGCCCTGTTCGACGTGCCTGCGGGCGTGCTCGGCCTTGCCGGCGAGCGCCGCGACCTGCACGCCGCGCTCGTGGGCGCGGCCGATCACGTCCGGCGGCGGGGAACCGAGCGCGTTGGCGATGAGCGCGACCGGGTGCCGCAGCGCCACGTCCACGTGCGAGCGGGCCACCGAGTGCAGCCAGCCGAGCACCGCGTCCCCGGCCCCCTGCCCGGCGGGCAGCTCCGGCACGCCGAGCCGGTCGAGGGTGCGGCGCACGAAATCCCGGTGCTGCTGCGGCACCATCGCCGCCAGGTCCACATCGGACCCTTCGGTGGGCACGGTGGAGGGCATCACGACGTCCACGCCGTACGGGCGGTCGCCGGTGTTGCGGTCCATCCAGTCCAGGACCGCGTCGAGCTCGGCGGCGTCGTTGAACCGCACGCAGCCGAGCACCCCCAGCCCGCCCGCGCGGCTGACGGCGGCGGCGACGTGCTCGGACGGGGTGAAGGCGACGATCGGGTGCTCGATGCCGAGCCGGTCGCAGAGGTCGGTGCGCATCAGGGGGTCCTTTCGGCCGCGTCCCGCGCGGCGGAGCCGGGGTCGTCGGCGGGTGGGTCGGACTTCTCGGCGGCGGTGCGCTGCGGGCCGGATTCGGCTGCTGCGGCGGGAGTTCTGCCGGAGCGGGCGCAGCTCGGCCGGAACCGCTCGGCGAGCCCGCGGGCCCACCGGTAGTCCGGCTTGCCGCTGGGCGAGCGGCGCACCTCCCCCGCCAGCCACAGCTTGCGCGGCACCTTGTACCCGGCGATGTGCTCGCGCGCGTGCCGGTCCAGGTCGTCCCAGACGGGCGCGGCCCCGTCGCGGGTCTGCACGACGGCGGCCACGCACTGCCCGAGCCGCTCGTCGGGGACGCCGAACACGAGCGCGTCGAACACGGCGGGGTGCGCCTTGAGCACGCCCTCGACCTCTTCGGGGTAGACCTTCTCGCCGCCGGTGTTCACCGACATCGAGCCGCGGCCGAGCATGGTGACGGTGCCGTCGGCTTCGTAGCGGGCGTAGTCGCCGGGCACCACGTAGCGGGTGCCGTCGATCTCCACGAACACCGCGCCGGTCTTGTCCGGGTCCTTGTAGTAGCCCAGCGGCACGTGCCCGGAGCGGGCGAGCAGCCCGACCTCGGTCGAGTCCGGCGGCAGCAGCGTCCCGTCCCGGCCGATGATCGCGGTGGCCGCGTCGGCGTTCACCCGGGGCCCGCCGGTGGTCGAGGTGTCCGCGCTGAGCACGCCGATGCCGCTGAACCCGGTTTCGGAGCTGCCGATGGAGTCGGTGAGCAGCACGCCGGGCAGCGCGTCGAGGTACTGGCGCTGCACCGACGGGGAGAACAGCGCGGCGCTGCTGGAGATCGCGACCAGCGAGGACACGTCGTGCTCGCCCTCGTGCAGCGCTTCGATCAGCGGCCGGGCCATCGCGTCGCCGGTGATGGCCAGGACGTGCACGCCGTGGCGTTCGACGGCGCGCCAGATCTCGTGCGGGTCGAACTCGGGGACGATCACGACGGGGCTGCAGGCGAACAGGTTCCCGAAGGCGGCCCACTGCGCGGCACCGTGGATGAACGGGGCGGCCGGCAAGCGCACCAGCCCGCCGTTCGCGGCGCCATCGCGGGCCTGCTGCCACTCGTCGGCCATCGGTTCGCCGGTCATGAAGTCGATGCCGCCGCCGAGGGTGCGCCAGACGTCTTCGTGGCGCCACATCACGCCCTTCGGGTCGCCGGTGGTGCCGCCGGTGTAGAGCAGGAACAGGTCGTCGTCGGAGCGGGCCGGGAAGT
Organism: Saccharopolyspora sp. 6M; assembly: GCF_020176775.1. Classification (NCBI taxonomy): domain Bacteria; kingdom Bacillati; phylum Actinomycetota; class Actinomycetes; order Pseudonocardiales; family Pseudonocardiaceae; genus Saccharopolyspora; species Saccharopolyspora sp. 6M. The sequence continues at coordinate 10,349 of NZ_JAIUJZ010000090.1, read as the reverse complement.
CGCGCTCGTCGGAGCCCTCGGCGAGGGCGGTCTCGTAGGGGGTCGCGTCGCAGTCCAGGTCGCTGCCGTCTTCCAGGACGAGCACGTGCCGCAGCCCGGGCGGCAGCGCCTGCGCCACCCGGTCGGCGTAGCGGCGTTCGTGCACCAGTGCGACGAGGTCGGCGTCCTCGTAGAGGTAGCGCAGTTCTCCCGCCACGTAGCGGTAGTTGACGTTGACCGCGACCGCGCGCAGCTTGTACGCGGCCAGCATGGCTTCGAGGGCTTCGATGCGGTTGCGGGTGTGCACCCCGATGTGCGAGCCCCGGCCCAGCCCGCGGTCGGCCCAGTGGTGGGCGAGCCGGTTCGATCGGCGTTCCAGTTCGGCGAAGGTGGCCCGGCGCTCGCCGCAGATCACGGCGACGCGCTCGGGTGTCAGGTCGACGGCGTGCTCGAAGAGATCCGCGATGTTGTGTGCCACCCGATCGAAATTAGAACATGTTATCGTTCGAGGCAACGGGCCGATCGGTTCACGTTTCCCTGCAAGGCTTTCCCGCTCGCACCCCGGGAGGAACGCATGTCCGGAACATCCCCGCACTGCCTGGTGGACCGGCGCGGTCCGGTGCTGGTCGTGACGCTCAACCGGCCCGAAGCCCGCAACGCGCTGTCCGCCGAGATGATGGCGATCATGCAGCGCGCCTGGGACGAGGTGGACGCCGATCCCGACATCCGCGCCTGCGTGCTCACCGGCGCGGGCGGCGCGTTCTGCGCCGGCGCGGACCTCAAGGCCATGACCAGCAGCCACCCCGGCGACACCACGGCGGGGCGGGACCTGTCGGTGATCGAACCGCTGCTGAAGGGCCGCAGGCTCACCAAACCGCTCATCGCCGCCGTCGAAGGCCCGGCCGTCGCGGGCGGCACCGAGATCCTGCAGGCCACCGACATCCGGATCGCGGGCCGCAGCGCGCGGTTCGGCGTCTCGGAGTGCCGGTGGGGCCTGTTCCCCCTCGGCGGTTCCGCGGTGCGGCTGCCGCGGCAGATCCCCTACGCGCGGGCCGCCGAGATCCTGCTGACCGGCAGGCACCTCAGCGCCGAGGAGGCCGCGGACGTCGGGCTCATCGGCCGGGTGGTGCCGGACGGCGAGGCGCTGCCGACCGCGCTGGAACTCGCCGAGCTCGTGGCCGCGAACGGGCCGCTGGCGGTGCGCGCGATCCTGCGCACCATGCGCGAGACCGAAGGCATGCCGGAACAGGAGGCCTTCCAGGTCGACACCCGGCTGGGCCTGGAGGTCTTCCGCAGCGCCGACGCGAAGGAGGGCCCCCGCGCCTTCGCGGAGAAGCGCACGCCCCGCTTCCGCGGCGAATGACCGCCGGGTGAACGGCCCGTCCGATCGGGCGGAGCCGTTCACCTGAACCGTCCGGGCGAGTGCGGTCAGGACTTGAGCTTGCGTTTGTAGAGCTTGCCGTTGGGGTCGCGCGGGAGTTCGTCGGTGTAGTCGACGATGCGCGGCAACTTGAACCCGGCGATGCGGTCCGCGGCGAACTCCAGCAGTTCCGCGGTGAGCGCCTCCTCCCCCGCGACACCGGGCGCGGGCTGCACGACGGCCTTGACCTGCTCGCCCCAGTCCTCGTGCGGCACGCCGAACACGGCGACGTCGGCGACCTTCGGGTGCACCGAAAGCGCGTTCTCGATCTCCGCCGGGTAGATGTTCACCCCGCCCGAGATGATCAGGTCGCTCTTGCGGTCCCGCAGGTACAGGTACCCGTCCTCGTCGAGGTACCCGACGTCGCCGAGGGTGAACAGGTCGCCGACGCGTCCCTCGCGGGTCTTCTCCGGGGCCTGGTGGTACTCGAAGCTGGAGGTGCCCATCCGCATGTACACGGTCCCGACCTCCCCCGGCGGCAGCTCCGCCCCGTCGTCGTCGAGCACCCGCACCACCGACCCGGGCCAGGCCCGGCCGACCGAACCGGGTTTGCGCAGCCACTCGGCGGCGGGGATCACGGTGCCGCCGCCCTCGGTGGCCGCGTAGTACTCGACGACCACCGGCCCCCACCAGTCGAGCATCCGCTGCTTCACCTCGATCGGGCAAGGCGCGGCTCCGTGGATGGCGACGCGCATCGAGGAGACGTCGTAGCGCTCCCGCACCTGCTCGGGCAGCGCCAGCAGCCGGTGGAACTGGGTCGGCACCACGTGCGTGTGCGTCACCCGGTGCCGCTCGACTAGCGCGAGCATCCGCTCCGGGTCCCACCGGTCCACCAGCACCACCGGATGGCCCAGCTGCAGCGAAATGCTCGCGAAGTTGAGCACCGCGGTGTGGTACAGCGGCGAGCCGCACAGGTGCACGTGCCCGTCGAACGGTTCCAGCCCGAAGATGCCGAAGAACCACTGCGAGTACACCGGGACTTGGTCGGGATCGGCGCCGGTCAGCGCCCGGCGGACGCCCTTGGGCCTGCCGGTGGTGCCGGAGGTGTAGAGCATCGGCGAGCCCGCGGTGCGCACGTCCGGGCGGGTCGCGGGGGGGCCCGCGGCCCGCGCGGGCCCCGGCCGGGCCCCCCGGGCCCCCCCCCCCGCCCCCCGGCGGGGGGGGGGGGGGGGGGGGGCCCCCCCCCCCCCCCCCCGCCGAGCTCGGCCAGCGGCCGGAACCCCGGGACCTCGCCGACGGCGAACCGGCGGTGCTCGTCCAGCTCGGCGCGGTCGGCGGCATCGGTGGCGGCCGCGGCGAAGCGCTCGTGCGCGAGGAACGCCTTCGCCCCGCTGTCGCCGAGGATGTAGGCGATCTCGGCGCCGACGAGGTGCCAGTTCACCGTGACCACGTACAGCCCGGTCTGCAGCGCGGCGAAGTAGGCGGCGAGCAGCTCGGGTCCGTTCGGCAGCAGCAGCACCACGCTGTCGCCGGGTTCGAGCCCCATCGCCTGCCAGCCGCGGCCGAGCCGGTCGGCCTCGGCGGCGAGTTCGCCGTAGCCGATCTCCCGCTCCTCCGGGGTGATCAGCGCGGTGCGGCCGGGATGTTCGGCGGCGATGTTCCAGAGTCCGATGTCGGTCACGGCGCACTCCTGTTCCCGGGGCCGGCGGTTCCCACCAAGCTAGAACGCGTTTCACTTCGACGGCAAGGGCTCGTCGTCCGCGCCGAGCACCGCGTCCGCCACCGCGTGCAGCTGCGCGACGTCCCGGCAGCCCACCAGCAGCACGTCCACCCCGGCCCGCCGCCAGGCGCGGACCCCGGCGCGGACCTGCTCGCGGTCGCCGATGATGGCGACGTCGTCCACCAGCTCGTCCGGCACCGCGGCGACGGCCTCGGCGCGGCGCCCGGCCTGGAAGTGCGCGGTGATCTCCTCGACCGCGGCGGTGTAGCCCATCCGCCGGAACAGGTCGGCGTGGAAGTTCATCCGGGTCGCGCCCATGCCGCCGATGTAGAGTGCCAGCGACGGCTTGACCTGCTCCTTCGCCGCGGCCGGATCGTCGGTGACCACGACCTGGCACGTGGCGGCGACCTCGAACCCGGCGCGGTCCCGCCGCGCACCGGGCCGGGCGAAGCCGTCGGCGAGCCACTGCTGGTAGAGCGGGGCGGCGCGCAGCGAGAAGTACACCGCGATCCAGCCGTCGGCGATCTCCGCGGTCTGCGCCACGTTGCGCGGCCCCTCGGCGCCGAGCCAGATCGGCAGGTCCGCGCGCAGCGGATGGGTGATCGGCCGCAGCGACTTGCCGAGCCCGAGCGCGCCCGGACCGGTGGCCGGCAGCGGGTAGTGCGGGCCGTCGTTGCGCACCGGCGCCTCGCGGGCCAGCACCTGGCGCACCACGTCGACGTATTCCCTGGTGCGCGCCAAGGGTTTCCCGAACGGGGCGCCGTACCAGCCCTCCACGACCTGCGGCCCGGAGACGCCGAGCCCGAGCACGTGGCGCCCGCCGGAGAGGTGGTCGAGGGTGAGCGCGTGCATCGCGCAGGCCGCCGGGGACCGCGCGGACAGCTGCGCCACCGAGGTGCCCAGCCGCACCCGGCTGGTGGCGCTGCCCCACCAGGCCAGCGGGGTGAACGCGTCGGAACCCCAGGACTCGGCGGCGAAGACCCCGTCGAAACCGGCGGATTCGGCGGCGGCGACCAGTGCCGGGGCGTCCGCCGGGGGCGCCGCTCCCCAATATCCGAGTTGCAGTCCGAGCCGCACGGCGGGCCTCCTCGCGTCGGGGTGCGGCCGGGTGGCCGCGGCTGCCCCCATCGTGCGCCGAACGTTGCCGCCTTGGCGAGAACATGTTTCACTTCATCGCGTGACCGAGATCGCGGAACCGCTCAGCGCCCCGCTCGAAGTCGGCTTCGACTACACCCGTTCGCCGGGCCCCGTGCTCGGCCGCTTCGCCGCCGGGTTGCGGCAGCGGCGGATCACCGGGGTGCGCGGCTCGGACGGCCGGGTGCACGTGCCCGCCGTCGAGCACGACCCGGTCACCGCCGCCCCGCTCGACGAGCTCGTCGAGGTCGGCGACACCGGGACGGTGCGCAGCTGGTCGTGGATCCCGGAACCGCTCGAAGGCCAGCCGCTGCCGCACGCGTTCGCCTGGGCGTTGGTGCGGCTGGACGGGGCGGACACCGCGCTGCTGCACGCGGTGGACGGCGGGTCGCCGGACCGGATGCGCACCGGGATGCGGGTGCGGGCGCGGTGGGCGGCGGAACGGGTCGGCGGCATCCGGGACATCGCCTGCTTCGACCCGGTTCCCGACGGTCCCGATTCCCTCGGCGACACCGATTCGCCCGGCGGTTCCGGTTCTCCCGGCGACACCGATTCACCCGGTGATGCCGGTGCGCCCGGCAACACCACCTCCTCCGCGCCGCGGGACGACTCCGGCCTCGAACCCGTGCAGCTGCTGACCACCCCGATCCACCTGCACTACCGGCATTCCGCCTCCCCGGAGGAGAGCCGCTACCTGCGCGGCCTCGCCGAGGGCCGGTTGCTGGGCCAGCGGTGCCCGGCCTGCCGCAAGGTCTACATCCCGCCGCGCGGCGCCTGCCCCACCGACGGCGTGCCCACCGAGCAGGAGGTGGAGCTCCCGGACACCGGAATCGTCACGACGTTCTGCATCGTCAACGTCCCGTTCCTGGGCCAGCGCATCACCCCGCCCTACGTCGCGGCCTACGTGCTGCTCGACGGTGCGGACATCGCGTTCCTGCACCTGGTGCTGGGGTGCGCGGCCGAGGAGGTCCGGATGGGCATGCGGGTGCGGGCGGAGTGGAAGCCGCGCGCCGAGTGGGACACGACGTTGCGCAACATCGACCACTTCCGCCCGTCCGGTGAACCGGACGCGCCGTACGAGTCCTACGCCCACCACCTGTGACCGCCCGCCGGCGTTGGGAGCGCGCATGACCGACAGCGATGTGGCCGTCGTGGGTTTCGCCCAGGCGCCGAACGTCCGCGCCACCAGCGGCACCACGAACGGCGTGGAGATGCTGGTGCCGGTGTTCGAGGAACTGCTCTCCGGCGCCGGGATGCGCACGGAGGACGTGGGTTTCTGGTGCTCGGGTTCCTCGGACTACCTGGCGGGCCGGGCGTTCTCGTTCATCGCGGCGATCGACGCGATCGGCGCGTTCCCGCCGATCAACGAGTCGCACGTGGAGATGGACGCGGCGTGGGCGCTGTACGAGGCGTGGGTGAAGATCCGCGCCGGCGAGGTGGACACGGCGCTGGTGTACGGCTTCGGCAAGTCCTCGGCGGGTGAGCTGCGGCGGGTGCTGGCGATGCAGCTGGACCCGTACTTCGCCGCGCCGCTGTGGCCGGACTCGGTGGGCGTCGCGGGGTTGCAGGCGCGGCTCGGCCTGGAGTCCGGGGCGTTCGCCGAGCAGGACATGGCGGAGGTCGCGGCCCGCTCGCGCGCCGACGCCGAGCACAACCCGCACGCGCAGCTGTCCGGCCGGGTGCTGGTCGCGGAGCTGCTGGCGCGGCCGTACCTGGCGGATCCGCTGCGCGCGCACGACTGCGCGCCGATCACCGACGGAGCCTCGGCGGTGCTGCTGGCGAGCGCGGGGCGGGCCCGGGAACTGCGGGACCGCCCGGCGTGGATCACCGGGGTGGAACACCGCATCGAGTCGGCCGAGCTGGGCGGCCGGGACCTCACCGCTTCACCGTCCACCGCGGACGCGGGGCGGGCGGCGGGCGCCGACGGCGTCGAGCTCGCCGAGCTGCACGCGCCGTTCACCCACCAGGAGCTGCTGCTGCGCGACGCCCTCGGCCTCGGCGGGTCGGTGCGGATCAACCCCTCGGGCGGGGCGTTGTGCGGCAATCCGATGTTCGCCGCCGGGCTCACCCGGATCGGCGAGGCGGCGCGGCGCGTGTGGTCGGGCGAGGCGGGAAAGGTCCTCGCGCACGCCACCAGCGGACCCGCGTTGCAGCAGAACCTCGTGTGCGTGATGGAGGGCTGATGGGCAAGCAGATCGCCGCGGTGCTCGGAACCGGCCAGACCCGGCACGCCAGCCGCCGCACCGACGTGTCGATGGCCGGGTTGTGCCGGGAGGCGGTGGACCGGGCGATGGCCGACGCCGAGGTCGGCTGGGACGAGGTGGACGCGGTCGTCGTCGGCAAGGCCCCCGACCTGTTCGAGGGTGTGATGATGCCGGAGCTGGTGCTCGCCGATGCGTTGGGCGCCACCGGGAAACCGCTGCTGCGGGTGCACACCGCCGGTTCCGTGGGCGGCTCGACCGCGAACGTGGCGGCGAGCCTGGTGCAGGCCGGGGTGCACCGCCGCGTGCTGGCGGTGGCGTTCGAGAAGCAGTCCGAGTCGAACGCCATGTGGGCGCTGTCGATCATGCCGCCGTTCTCGATGCCGGTGGGCGCGGGCGCGGGCGGCTACTTCGCCCCGCACGTGCGCTCCTACATCCGCCGTTCCGGCGCCCCGCCGCACATCGGGGCGATGGTGGCGGTCAAGGACCGGCGCAACGGCAGCCGCAACCCGTGGGCACACGTGCGGCAGGCGGACCTGACGGTGGAATCGGTGCTGGCCTCGCAGATGCTGTGGGATCCGATCCGCTACGACGAGACCTGCCCGTCCTCGGACGGGGCGTGCGCGATGGTGCTCGGCGACGAGCACGCCGCCGCGGGCCCCCGCCCCCCCGGGGGGGGGGGGCCCCCCCCCGCGCGGGGCCCCCCCCCCCCCCCCCCCCCCCGCCCCGCCCCCGGGGGCCCCCCCGCCCGGGGGGGCGCGGCGGGGGGGCGGGGGGCGGGTTCCCCCCGGGGGGGGGGGGCGCCGCGGGGGGGGGGGGGGGGGGGGGGGGGGGGGGGGGCCCCCCCCCCCCCCCCGGCCGCCGCGGCCACCGGCCGCCCGGTGGCCTGGATCCACGCCACGGCGATGCGCACCGAGCCGACCACGTTCGCCGGCCGCGACCAGGTGAGCCCGCAGGCCGGGCGGGACGCGGCGGCGGCGCTGTGGGCGCAGGGCGGCATCAACGACCCGATGTCCGAAGTGGACGTCGCCGAGCTCTACGTGCCGTTCTCCTGGTTCGAGCCGATGTGGCTGGAGAACCTGGGTTTCGCCGCCGAGGGCGAGGGCTGGAAGCTCACCGAATCGGGCGAGACGGCGATCGGCGGCAGGCTGCCGGTGAACCCGTCCGGTGGTGTGCTGTCGTCGAACCCGATCGGCGCCTCCGGGATGCTGCGGTTCGCCGAGGCGGCGATGCAGGTGATGGGCCGGGCGGGCGAGCACCAGGTGGACGGGGCGCGCACCGCGCTCGGGCACGCCTACGGCGGGGGCTCGCAATACTTCTCGATGTGGGTCGTGGGCGCCGCGCGGCCCGGGGAGCGCTGATGGAGTTCACGTTGTCCGTGGCCATGTGCCCGCTGCCGGAGCTGACCGCGCTGGCACGCGCGGCGGAGGAGGCCGGGTTCGCCGCGATCGCGCTGCCGGACTCGCTGTTCTACTCCGAGCACGTCGCCGCCGACTACCCGTACACCCCCGACGGCGAGCGGATGTGGACCGAGGAGACGCCGTGGACCGATCCGCTGGTGGCGGCCGCGGCGATGGGCGCGGTGACCGAGCGGCTGCGGTTCTACACCTCGGTGCTGAAGCTGGGCCCGCGCAATCCGCTGCTGCTGGCGCGGCAGGTGGCGTCGGTGGCGGCGCTGACCGGGGACCGGTTCGGGCTCGGCGTCGGCATCGGCTGGACGCCGGAGGAGTTCGAGTGGTGCGGGGCGCCGTTCGAGCGGCGCGGAGCGCGGGTGGACGAGGCGATCGAGGTGCTGCGCCTGGTGCTCGGCGGCGGGATGGTGGAGCACCACGGCGAGTTCTTCGACTTCGACCGGCTGCAGATGTCCCCCGCCCCCGGCCGCCGAGTGCCGATCTACGTCGGCGGGCACACCGAGCGGGCGCTGCGGCGGGCGGCGGCCCGCGGGGACGGCTGGTCCTCGGCGATGATGCGGATCGCCGAGCTGCGCACCACCATCGCCCGGCTCGGCGAGCTGCGCGCCGAGTTCGGCCGCGAGGCGGAGCCCTTCGAGATCCAGGCGGTGTGCGTGGACCGATTCGGCGCGGACGGCTACCGGGAGCAGGAGGCGGCGGGCGTGACCGATGCGATCGTGGTGCCGTGGGTGCTCGACGGCCACGGTTTCGACGCGGACATCGAGGTGAAGCGGGATTCGCTGCGGCGCTTCGCCGACGAGGTGATCCACCCGCTGGCGGCGGCCGGATGAGCGGCCCGGATGCGACGGAGGCGACGATGACCGGTTCGGTGCGGTGGGACGCGACCGAGGCCGACCACCCGGCGCGGCGGGCGGCGCGGGCCTCGATGGCGGCGGTGGCGCGCGGCGCGAAGGCGGACTGGCTGGCGCTGTTCGCCGCGGACGCGCTGGTGCAGGACCCGGTGGGCCCGTCCCCGCTGGACCCGTCCGGGCAGGGGCATCGGGGCACGGCGGCGATCGGCGCGTTCTGGGACTCGGTGATCGCCGGGGCGGCGAGCCTGCACTTCCACGTGCACGACTCGTTCGCCGCCGGCTCGGAGGTCGCCAACACCGGCCGCATCCGCACCCACCTCCCCGACGGCGCGACGATGGACGCCGACGGCGTCTTCCTCTACCGCGTGGACGACACCGGCCTGCTCATCTCGATGCGAGCCTTCTGGGAATTCGACCGAGCAATGGCAACCCTCACCCAAAACCCTGAACCCCCAACCGCCTCTCAGTCCATTGCCTGTCAGCGGCGCAGCCGCTGAGCTGACGACCACCAGAGCAACCGGCACCGCAGCGGGTTCTCAGCGCTTTCCTCGCGAGGACAGCGATTTCTCATGTGGCGGAGCCACCTGTGAAATCGATCCCGCAGCGAGGGAAGCGCTGAGGTTCCGCCACCCCACCCCTCCGCAAACGAACCACCTATCCGTCAAATTCACGGCGGGAAGCGTCGATGTTCGTTAGGTAGGTGTGGGTCCAGTCGCACATCCCGTGCACGACCTGGCGCAGCGCCCGTCCCGGTTCGGTGAGCTCGTAGTCCACCCGCGGCGGCACGGTGGGGTGCACGGTGCGGTCCAGCAGGCCGTTGCGCTCCAGCATCCGCAGGTTCTGGGTGAGCATCTTGTGGCTGATGCCCTCGATCCGCGCGCGCAGCTCGCTGAAGCGCAGGCTGCGCTCCTCCCCGAGCAGATCGATGATCAGGAACGCCCACTTGTTGGCGACCTCGGTGAAGATCTCCCGGGCGAGGGAGTCGGCGCGCCGCAGGTCGGCCTCGTCTTCGAGCGGGCTGGTGAAGTTCGTGGTTCCCATCAGGTTCCCCGGTTACGAAAAAGTGCGTTCTTCCACATCACGCGACACTCTCCTACGGTTTCCCGGTAACCACAAGAGAGCACGGAGGAACTCGATGGCCATCACGCTGGTGAACCCGGACGGGCTGCCGGAGGTCGAGCTGTACCGGCAGGTGTCGGTCGCCACCGGCTCGAAGCTGGTGTTCGTCGCCGGGCAGGTCGCCCGGGACGCGCACGGCGACCGGGTCGGGACGGGCGATCTCGCCGCGCAGGTCGAGCAGGTGTACCTCAACGTCGCCACCGCGCTGGCGGCGGCGGGCGCCTCGTTCGCGGACGTGGCGAAGCTGACCGCCTACCTCGTGGACTGGACGCCGGAGAAGTTCGAGCAGTTCATGGCGGGGCGCGCGCGGGCGAGCGCGCAGCTGGGCGGGGCCGTGCTGCCCCCGTTCACCGGCATCGGGGTGGCCGCCCTCGCCGAGCCGGACATGCTCGTCGAACTGGAAGCGACGGCGGTCGTCGAGGGCTGATGCCTGTTCTCGCTGCTTCTGCCGCGTCGTGGTCGGGTGGCGGAACCTCAGCGGTTTCCTCGCTGCGGGATCGTTTTCGCCGGGGGGGCCCCCCCAAGGGCAAAACCGGTGCGCCCGGGGGAACCCCGGGGAAACCCCCGGGGGGG